>CAJUNF010000011.1 GCA_910587775.1 uncultured Bacilli bacterium
GGTTTTCCATCTCCATCAATATCAATATTTATTTCTGGCCATCCATCTTTATTTGTATCACAGTTAAGATCGCATACACCATCATTATTAGTATCTTGGTTCATGTTATTAAAGTCAGGTTTTTTATCTCCATTTGTATCTATATTGAAATGAGCATTTCCATCGCCATTATAGTCAATGTTGATATCTGGCTTTCCATCTCCATCTGTGTCACAGTTAACATCACAAATATTATCACCGTTTGTATCTATATTAATATCTGGTTTTCCATCGCCATTTGTATCACAGTTAAGATCACATTTTCCATCATTATCTAAATCACAATTTAATTCACATGATTTATCTTTGTCAATTGCTCCACCATATAATTTAATATACGAATACGTTGCACCAATCATTGCAAGTAATATGATAAGCATACACAAGAAGATAATTAAGAATGTTTTTTTTCTTGCTGCTTCTTTTTCCTCTGCAAGTAATTCTTGATATTGTTCTTCAAAATCTATATTGTTTTCAATTGGCTTTCTTTCATTTTGATTCATACAGATCCCTCTTTCGCTACTCTATTATTAAAGTGATTATATCATACTATCTTTCTATCTTTCAAGAATAAATATGGATTTTAATAAATTTGTTACCATCAAAAAAATCTATCTTTCGATAGATTTTTAAAGATTAATAAGAGAATTCAAAAGGCTCTTATTAAGCAGCTGCTTTTACTGAAACAGTACCAGTTAATGTTTTACCCATTACATCATTTTGAGATTCATTTTTGTTTTCGAATTCAACAACAACATAATAGTAAACTGTTTTTGAGCTAGTAGTTGAAATAGTATCAGTTCCTAGATCAACAGTTGTTCCATTACCAGTAATAGTTTTAGCTGTACCAATGATATCTCCAACTAGTTTAGTGCTATCACATTCTTCAAAGTAGTTAACCGCTCCATCAGTAGTTCCTTCTGCAGTTTTCTTTGTACATGCAAAATAGTTTTCTGTTGTTGGAATTAAAGTTTCTGACTTATAAAGACTAATTTTAGCATTGTCTCCTAGTTCATTTGTTGTTACATCATAAGTAAATTGAACTTTGGTTGTAGATGCTTCTGAATTAGAACTTGTAGCAGTTACTTGTAATGCAGCAACTTCTTTGTGTCCAGGATAAACATCAGTAGCTGTAAATTTTCCTGCTGCTCCTTCAACGTTTGCTACTACAGTAGTATTTGCTACTCTTCCAGTAGAAACATTTGTTGAACCATTACCATCATCAGCTGTTCTGTTATCTTGAATTGTAGCTGTAAAATATGCAAATGTTGCACCAACTACTGCTACTAATAATGTTGCAATTGCAATTACTGTTAACAAAATTGTATTTTTTCTTTCCATAACCTTTCTGTATCCTCCTTACAATAACCATATTAACAAAAATGGTGTAGTAATTCAAGTACCTTTTTTTAATATTTTCACATATTCTACACAGTTTATTCTGTAAATATTCAACTTATTTTAAATTTAAATAAAAAAGTATCAACTTCTTATTGAAATCGATACTTATATATTTAAGTTCTAAACTATAAAAGTTTGAACAAATTTATATATGGAGGAGCCTACCAGATTTGAACTGGTGATCAGGGAGTTGCAGACATAACCATGGAAAAAGACCAATCTATTTTTTCGCATCAATACGGACAAACTCGCAATAATTTTAAAATGATGGTTTAGTCATATATTACTATTTTTTTGCATTGTTTTGAATCGTTTTGTCAGAAATTCGTCAGAAGAAATTCATAATGATAGGATGTCTTCATAATTAATTAAATCTTTAAGTGATTTAACTTTAATCTCTTGCTTTTGAAAGTTCTTATATGTATTAATTTTAGTTTGAAGACGAGTAGGGTCATTATCAATAAAAAAAGAAAAATCAGGATAACTCTGTAAAAGAGTTTGGCGACAATTTGAAAGACAAAAATCATAGTTATCAAGTGTTATATTAATACCACTGATTTTATCTAATAGTTCCAAATCTTTACTAAGTAGAGAAGATAATGGATAATTATTTAATATGGATACAACTAAATCTATATTGATAGTTACATATCCATCGTCTTCAAATAATGTATCATTAAGTTTTGATCTCATATTCATTAAATCTTCATAATCTACGTGTGTATAATATTTTTCTAAAACTCTTTCTGTATTTCCCAAAAGTACCGCAATGTCCTTTTTTGGAACATTTTGTTTTTCTAAAATATTTGCAACCGTATGTCGGATACGATGTAAGTCAACATCTTTTATATTATATTGTTTTTTAAATTTACGCCATTCTTCAGAAAGTTTATTAGGATCAGCCATTTTAGTATTTCTTAAATTTCTAAATATTTGGTCTGTTTCTTCAATGAGATAGCCACTGCTAATTTGAAATTCATAATATTGTTTCAAGAATCTTAAAACTTTCTCTGGCAAGAAATTAGTTCTATAACTATTATGTGTTTTTAATTTTTTAGTCCTGATTCTCTCCTCTCCTTCTTCTAAATACCTTTTTGGTGTGCTTGAAGTAACTGCGTCGTTATAGTTTACTTCTCCAGTTGTAAAGTCAATATCACACCATCTTAAACCACAAGCTTCTTCACGTCTACATCCTAATGAAAAAACTAAGTGCATAAATGTTTTGAGTCTAATATTAGCATATTTATCTATACACTTTAAAGCATATTGTGCATCTGCTAATTTGAAAATAGGTAATTCTTTTCTCTTTTTGCTAGAATCTGGTTTGTTATCAATTCCTTTTACAGGATTAGTTGCAAGTATTTGAGGTTTGTGCTTTGTAGCAAAAGTAAATACCGCACCAACAGATGTAAGAATTTTTTCTATAGTGCGTTCAGATAAATTTCCAGATTGACCATTTTTTTTGGGTCTAGAATATAAATATTCAACAAATGCCTCAATTACTTCAGAAGTTATATCTTTTATTTTATATTTTGAAAAAAAAGGAATAGCATCTCCTTCTAAATCTTTTACATAATCATAAATAGTATTGATATCAATTTTACCTTTTTTTCTTCGCTTATGTAAATCAGTTACGAATAATTGAACTAGATCATAAAAATCAATATCAGAAAATTCATTGATGATTTTTATAGAATTTTCTTTTATTATTTTCTTTTTTCTTGCTATAGTGTCATGTAATGTACCATAAACAACTTCATAAATTCTCGGCTTTGTAGTTAATCTAATTTCATATTTTTCATTCGGAATTATTTCTTTAATCCCTTTTATATCATCCTTTGTATAATTAGCTTTTCTAGCTTCAGTCAAACTAATAGAGAACTTTTTTAAATCATCTTTTTCTAAATCACTTTTCTTTGAAATTCGGCTCATTTATAAAAGCTATCCAATAAAAATGCTTTTTTCTTATTTGCGGAAATAAATTTCTCTATATCCTGCTTCTTGTAATATCTTGTTTTGCCAATTTGTGTATAAGAAAGTTTCTTTTCGTTCACGGCTTTATTTATGGAATAAACACTTAATATAGGATACAGTTTTACAATGTCTTTGATTTTATAAAGCTGATCGTCAATATCAGTATAATTTTTTGGAATAGAATTTTGCTCTAAGTCTTTAACAAAATCTCCAATTAAATAAAAAATTTCACTTAATTTTTGTTCTATATAAAATCCTCCTTATATTTTTAGTGAATCTGGCATTTCAATAATTTCATCTAAATGATAGTACTTATTTACCGTATCAAAAATATTTTGAATAATAGTTTTTTTTATATCTTTTTTGATTAAATAATATTTAATATTCAGTTTGTTCTTATCTATCCAATTATTGTTAGCATCACAATTATTACGTGTACTATAGGCAATTTGTATATTTTTATTTTCAAGTGACTCATAGAACCAAATAACTAAGTCTGTTTCATGATTAAATGAGCGAAATATTTTTACCAAATATCCTTGGTCACTTTTGTTTGAAAAGGTTTCGATGACCCCATCGATACTTTTCATATTGATTTCAAAAAAACGTTGTAGTGATTTCATAATATCTTCACTTCGTTTTAGACTTTGATGTAATTGAATCATATAAATTTCCTTTCTTCATAAACTTAAGTAACTATACTTTACAAAAATATAGTTTTATATTAAAATAATAAATATATAAATGAATGGAGCTTTAGCCAAGAGGTAAGGCATCGGACTGCAACTCCGTGATCACCAGTTCAAATCTGGTAGGCTCCTCCAATAAGAGAATAAAGAGCAGAAATTCTGCTCTCAGACTGTTGACAAAGTGGTATGTTAAAAATAACATACTTCTTTTTTTTGCCATAAATTTTTTAAATCTATTAATTTTGTTAAAAAACGATAGAAAAATGACTTATTTGAATAATTTTTCCATCTCCAATTTGCCATTTTCTTTAAATTATGACACGCAAAAATCATCGTGACGTTATGCTCATTTTTAACCAACCCACGAACTCTTGTAAAACGAAGACCATGTTGTTCTTTGCAATCTCCAAATATTCTTTCTATTGTTTCTTTTCTTAAAGGATAATTATCATGCCAAAGTTGTGTGTATCTAAATTCATTCGCTTGTTCTTTGTATTCTTCCCATATATGTCGTATTATTACTTTCTGACAATTTTTACTTTTAGTACATTGTTCTCTTAACGGACAATTTTTGCAGTTTTCATCATTTGACTTATATTGTTTATATCCTTTTTTATCGGTAGTATGATAAGGTAAAATCTCATTGTTTGGACAGATATAACAATCATAATATTCATCATAAACATATTCATATTTTTTAAACAAACCTTTTCTTGTCATTGGTCTTTTATATGGCATTAATGGAATGTGTTCTGAAAGTATTATTTCTCTACATATTGCTGGATTTACATATCCTGCATCGAAACATACATTTTTGATTTGATCTTTAAATTTACTATTTAATATATTATATATCTCAAAGAATGCTACACTATCATGAATATTTCCTGGATTGGTTGTATGAGCTAGTACAAATCCATTTTTGTCACTAAAAACTTGATGAGTATAAGCAAAACATTTTTCTTTTTCTCCTTTATGAAAACATCCACTTTCTGGATCCGTTAAGCTTTCTTTGATATGTTTCGTTTCAACATTTTCAATGATTTCTCCTGTTTCTTCATCAAACATGATTTCTGTTTTTTTTATATCTTTCAAAGGTTTCTTTCCATGTTTTATTCTATCTTCATTAATTTCTTTTAACATAGCTTCTTCATAAATTTTTTTAACAATCTCTACTTCAACATCTTTATGCTTATTCTTATTTGCATTTGCTTTTTGATGTGTTCCATCTCCATAGACCGTTTCCATATCTACAAATCCGTATTCCATTGCTTGATATAGAATGGTATCAAAGATTTGATGAAATATTTCACTATCTTTATATCTTCTTATATAATTTTGACTCCATGTAGAGTAATTTGGTATTTCATCATATATCGATAACCCCAGAAACCATCGATATGCTATATTCACTTTGCATTCTTCACATGTTCTTCTCATCGAATTAATTCCAAATAGGATATTTATAAATATCAATTTAAAAAGTACCACTGGTGGTATACTTGGTCTTCCTGCTATGCTATATAAATCTTTCACGAAATCTTCTATAAATCGAAAATCGATACAGTTATCTATTTTTCTTACCAAATGTTCCTTGGGTACTAATTCTTCTAATGTACTTAATATCACACAATCATTTTTATATTCTTGTTTTGTCATTGCCATATTTTTCACTCTCCATATTAACCATTTATATTATCTCATATTTCCATATAAAAAGCGAGATGGCAATGTCATTTTTTGGTTAATATAGAGACATTTTCACTCGCTTTTTTATTATATAATTTTTTTTCCTAAAAGAAAAGACTGTTGTACTTATTTGTCAACAGTCTGAGAGCAGAAATTCTGCTCTTTTTTATATTGAAATATCTTCATTTTTTTCTAACTCCTTTTGATGAAAATATTTATAATTTGAAATTATTTTTTTTGAATAATTTACAATAGTTGAAAGGGAGTCATTTACTTCTTGAAAGTCTTTCTCTTTACTCCAACTATAAAGATAAGTAAGGGAATAGTTTGATGTATCTAAACCCAAAAATTTTGTGACAACATAAGATATAGACTCTGCTTCAGTTTCATATTTATTTTTATGCAATTTATAATCTTCATAATTTGACTTTAAGTGTTTATGCGCTAAAGCATGACCATACTCATGTACCAAAACCTTTAACTGCATTAAATTGCTTAATCCTTTACGAAGTACTATTTCTTTATTTTCAAAATCGCAATATCCTTTTTTGTTGTCCAAGAAATCTTCAGCTCTAATTTTATAACCATCTCTATAAATGGCTTTGATAAAACACGGAAGCATTTCATCTACTTCAGCTAGTTCATCTGTAATTAATAAATTTTGACTTATATCAGCGTTAGTACTCTTAATATCATAAATTTTCCCAAGAAAAAATCTGCTCAACATTTTCTTATCAAATACAACAGTAGAATTATTTTTATCTTTATACTTTTTTTTCTCATCTTGATTTAACGCAAAAGATGGTTTAGCGATATAAGTTCCATCTTCTTTATATATCTTTACCCAATCATAAAAAGATGGACAATAAACATTGATAGCTTGATCATGGTTTTGAATTTCTATTCCAAGTTGTTTATATGTTTTTTCAGATGCTACATATTCTGCATTCGGATTCTGAGCGAAAATAAGAAGTAGATTATTATAAGAATAATTATTGAATTCAACAATGTGATCTAGAAATTTTTTTATATTTGATTCTTCTTTGAACATATCTATAGCATCTGCTTTCATTGTTGAAATTATTTTTTTTAGCTCTTCTTCGATTTTTTGCTTTTCATTATTATTAGCGGTATTGTATTCAACACTTAATTGATTAATTCTTTCAAAATTTAAAATTATTAAACCTCCTTTTTTATAATTCAGCTTGATCTTCATAATTGTTAGAATTTCTAAAACGATACTCGTCTAGATCAAAGCATTTGATTGTGAAATTTCGTTCATTAATAGGTAATGACTCCTTTTTGATATAAAATGGATAAGAATTAATAGGCAATAAAGTAGACTTAATTGGAAATATTCTACTTTTAAAAATAATTCCTTCACCAAAATGAAATCGCATTAATTCTTCAGGCATTAATAATTCACGCCCAAGTAAGCTATTATCATGAGATAAACTCCAATCACTTTGATTAGTACGACCAGATGTAGACAGGCGTGAAGTAGAAATAGTATAACGTCCTAGTTTAGTTGACAATTCTTTTGCGGTTTCATTATCTGATGTTAAGAGATAAATCCAATTAGTATTTGCTTTGATAGTACTGGAAGCTTCTTTGTATGTTTCTTTCAACTGTGCAAAATCTTGAATAATCAAATAAAATCTAATATTTCTTGATCTTGAAACTGTGATTTTATTTGCCATACCATTGATGGCAGGCATATTAGCAAATTCATCTAACAGAAAATTTACTCTTATCTTAGTTTCTCCACCGTTTTTCATTGCTTGAAAAACAAGAGCTTGATAACATTGGTCTATAAATAATGATGCTAATTCATGACGTGATAGTTTTTCATCTGGAATAATTAGAAAAACCGCAGTCTTTTTTTCACCAATTTCTCCGAGTTCAAAATCGGTTCGGCTAGTAAGATTAGCGATACCGACATCTGAAAACATTTTTATAGTAGTAGCAAGTACGGAAAAAAGAGTAGCTCTAGTTTCTCCTTTTGCGAAACCTCCTGTAGCGAAAGCCATTTTTGACAAAGACTTCGCTGGTTTCTCTTGAAAATATAGCTCTAAAGAATTTTGACGTTCGATATATTTTGATCCATGACTAATGAGTAAATTATATATTGAATAAAGATTTATTTCTTCTTCAGAAGTTGCATCCTCCATCAATGCATAACACAAAGCTGATAACACGGCGTTAGATGATTTTTCCCAATACTGGTCCTTGCTAGAAAGATTTTTGGTTAGAGATTTAGCAAAATTTTCTATCATATCTCCAGCTTCATCTAGATTATTAGACTTGTAAAATTGATATGGAAGATGTAGTGGATTCCAACCATCACTAGAATTTGCATCTCTTAAATTTAAAATATATATATTATATCCATGTTCCTTTAAAAATTGATATGTGTAGGAATATAATTCGCCCTTAGTATCATTTATAACCATTGACTCTCCAGCACTAGCTAAATTGAAAATGAGAGGAATGGCTAAACTAACACTTTTTCCTGATCCTGTAGATCCTATCACTAAGTAATGATCTGATGAATCATCATAATAACATTTTTTGTTCAAAAAAGTTACAGGGATACCACCTTTTGAGATGGAATCAAAGTTCCAAACTTTAAAATGTTTTTTAATTTCCTTATCTTTCAACCATCTAGAACTACCGTATTCTAGATTTCCATCGCTTGCAGGAACTTCATTCTTGTTTATTCTTTTTAAAATAAAATCATAATCTAATTTTATAATTGTCAGCATAAACAAACAAGATAATAAAACAGTTCCAAAAAGTAAGTGACTATCTTGCAATGCTAATATGAATGAAAATGGATTAAGAGTCCACGATAATTTAAGTTCATTCTTTATTATGTGTACTAGATTATAACATATATTAGCAGAAAATATAATAACTAAACAAAGAATAATTAGATAACGATTAAATTTTTCAAATTTCATAATGATATCTTTCTACCATATAGAAGTTGATTATAAGAAAATATAGAATAAAGCAAGTCTTTTAAACTAATGTCTTCAAATTGATATAAATTTATCATCAAATCATCATTAAAAAAACTTTTTTCTTCTAAGATGTTAAAATTCGTTTTTGTAAAAGTATCTTCTTTTTGATTGGAATAATAATTATTAATTGTTTTCTCAACAATACTATTATAAAATGTTGAATCTTTTTTATCAAATGTGAAAAGTTCAATTTCTCCTTCATTATGAATTTTCAATAGATTATCATACTCTTTATCGATATAATAATCTTGAATTTTTATTTCTTCTTTTGTAGATATATTGAAATGATCTAACATAAAATTATGTAACGAAAAAATATAGTTCATTTCTAAAGAAGAAAGAATATCCTCTTTAGAAACAGAAATATCATAATTGTCTTTTATATAAGATTTAATATATGAAATAGTTTTATAATGTGCATCCATTACTGATTCTGATAGTAAAAAATCATTAGTAATTAATCCATCTTCGAAAATAGAAATATCAATTAAAGTTATTAAAATCCCTCCAATTCATAATTCAATTGATTAATAATTTTCTTTTCCTCTTCGCTTAACTCATGATCAAGAGACATAAGAGCACTATGTACTATTTTTTTATAATGAATTTCTTTATAAAAATTTTTGTTTTTTAATTTATAAAGTCTTTCATAAGAATAACCTAATTTTTTCATTAAGTCATGATATTCATTTAAGTTCATTTCTTGAACATTATAAAAAATCATGGAGTTTAAAAAAGACTGAATATCGAAATTATAATGAGATCTATGTACCCAATTTTTAAATATAATTTTAATTTGAAATTCATTTAAGTCACATAATTTGCATAATGAATATAACCCTTTTGCAAGAGATAAAATGTTATTTTTATTTTTATAGTTCAAACTTCGTAGTTTCATATCCATTAGATTATGTGAAATAAAATCATATTCTTTATTAAGGACATCTTGAGATTGATAAGTTTTAAAATTATGCAAAATCTCATTTCCAATTTTAGAATATAATTTATTTAATTGATTTTCAACATACATGGAATTCTGGTTTTTCACAGAGTTTCCATATATGTCACAAAGTTCTTTTTGATGTTGAATAATTAATCTTTGATATGAATCAAATTTATATTTTATATCATTAGATGCAAGAATATATGTGATAATATTGTCCAAATCTTTCTTAAATGGAATCATATTTTTTGAATTATATTGCAATCTTCCTGTTGTTGGTAATTTTGAATATAAATCAAGTAACATATGATTTAATTCTTTTCGAAAGCTAGTACTAAATAAATTATTTTTAATTACTTGAGAATAATTATTATTTTTATTAATATCTCGAATATCTTTAAGTAAGATTTCTTTTTGCTGATAAAATAATGTATTAGTACTTAAATAATTATGTACATAGCTTTTAAATTCATACAAACTATGCTTAGGGAGTTTGGAATGCGAAATTTTCTTTTGATTTTCATAAAACATAATATGAATATGAGGATGTAGTGTGTTAACATGAAGTCCACAAAACCATTCAACATTATTCAAGTCATATCCAGCATTTGAAAGAAATTTTGGAATGACATTTTTAGTTAAATCGTAGAAATCTTTCTTACGATACAATCCATAATGATTAACGTATTCAGGATCAAAAGATAAAACCATATCCCATATTCGTTTAGAATAATTATTATCTAAGCTATTTTTAACATCTTCTTTGGATACATCTCCTTCATAATTCCAAATTGTACAATCATCAAATTCTCCTATTTCATCTATCAATGAATTTTCTTTGTTAAGAGTGCATGGATCAGCCTTATCTTTATCATCAACATAATTTAACCATTTACTTACTTCGACTTTCAGATTTTTTACTATACGATATCGTGCAGTTAGTATAATGCTACTCATCTATAATTGCCTCATGTTTATTTTTAGAAAGTTTACGTATATCTTTTAAAACCATTTCTTTTGCCATATCAGTGATTGGATGATTAATAAATTTAGGCATAATCAAATCTTCTCTTTTTTGTGGTACTTTTACATACTTCATAAAAATGTCTTGTTGAAGTAAAAGACATTCACTATTAAAATTGTTACGGTTTAATATAAGCATGATTTGTTTATGTAGATTATCATAAGATTCGTGAAAAGCTATTTCAAATAATTTTAAAAATTGAGATTGACTTTCACTTAATTTCTCGATGCTCATTTTTTCTTGTATTGATTGCATGATGTACTCTGAAAGATTCATATTTGCTTTTGTAGCTTGATTGATAAGATCAGCTTTATCTTCTTTAGACAATCGAATCGTTATACGTTCTTCTTTAATTATTTTCTATCACCTAAAATTAAATTAATATTATCTAAAACAAAATTTTTTACATGAGTTTCTATAAAATCCTGTTGAGTCAAATTTAACTTCTCTAAAATTTTTTTAAAGGCTTCATCCAAAACAGAGTCAATACTTCCTTTAATTATTATTTTTTTATCATTAATATAAAATTCCTCCTTTAATAATAATTATGTACATTTTTTAATGCGTCTTTTTAACAGGATAAAGGGGATGACAATCAAGTCGCCAGTAGCGACTTATCCCATAAAATCAGCTTTTTTTTAATACTGCTATGTCAGACATCATTTATATTAGATGACATTTGTTTTAACAAGATATTATGTTTTTTGGAAATAAAAATGTCAAAATATCACATATGTGGTAACAATTATTCTAACATATGTAAGAACAAAAATATTAATCATGTACTTAATCTTGTACATGGTTTTCTAAAACAAAACTTGGATCAACTAGATGCTCAGCATCAAATATATACTTGTCCTTCAGTATAGAAAAATGAAGATGGTAACCAGTTGAATCTCCTGAACTCCCAACCAATCCAATAGTTTGTCCTTGTTCTACTATTTCGTTTTCCTTGACTTGGAAACTATCATCTAATAAATGCATATAAACGGTGTAATAAACAGAATTAGAAAAATGGTGTTTAAGAACAATGTAATTTCCATACCATTTATTATTAGATACAATGTACGCAGTCCCGCTAGCACTAGCTAAAATATTCGTTCCTTTATTGGTTGCAAGATCAATGCCTTGATGAAAATCATCCGTTTGATCAAAGGGATCTCTTCTCCAACCAAATCCTGAAGTTAGTTGATATGGTGTATCAGCAGAAAATGGTAACAAGAAATTTTTATTATTTAATAGATTCATATCAGAAGAAGAACTTATAATCATAAGAAATAATGCAAAGATGAATATGGTTAAACAAGATGGTATAATAAATAAAAGTTTTAACATCAGCTTCAATGTTTCGTCGATTAACGTCCGCCACCATTTCCAAATAGTTTTGCTTCTTCGTCACGTAGTTCAATTTTTAATGGTATTTTAATATCGTGAGAAGCAATAAATAAAGTTTCTCCTTTACCAGCAACAGTTAGGAATTGAGTTTCAGATTCAGAAAGTTCAAGTAATTTTTGTGCAGATGTTGCTTCTTTTTTACTTTGAGAAAATAAAAAGTAATATCCACTATTTCCCAAAATTGCTTCCCCATATCGCGCAACACTAGGGGCAGTAAAATCTATTAAATTTTGCGAAATATTAATTAGAGCACCATCTTTTTTTCGGATTCTTTTAACAGTTCTTTTTAGGAAGTCTATAATATCAGGATTATTAGGATCAATTAGAAGATAGGCTTCCTCAACAATTAAAATTATTCTACCTTTATTTTTTGCAATTTCATTCCAACACCAAGATAACACATTGAAGAATTGCGCTTTTAAAACAGTTTCGTCAGAATCCACTAAACTATTAATGTCTAATACGACAAAATCACTATCTATATTAATAGTTGAATATCCGTCAAATAGTTTTTTATCAGCACCAAATGTCGCACGTTTTAGCATAGACGATATTTTTTCAAATGCTTCCTTTTTAAGTCCTTTTTCATTTTTGGACTTTTCTAAAACTTTTTGATACACGTCATCTAAAATGGGGAAGTCTTCGTTTTTTAAAATAGAAACATCAGTTTCAAAATCAATATTTTTTTCTTTATAAATATCAATTAGAACCTCTTCCAGTTGAGTTAATTCAAATGGAGTCAAATCGGGTATGTAATATTTTATAAAAGTACGAAAAATTTGAAAGTGTCTTGATAAGTCATTTCTGTTTTGACTACCGATTCTCACTTCTAAAGGATTAATGATACCTTGTGTTCCAGTTCCGCAATCAATCCATGATCCATGTAGTTTTTCACATATTTCTTTATATTCTCTTTCTGGATCTATTATGATAATCTTGCTACCTCGTGCCCATTCTCCGCGTGCAAGCTTTTTTACAAGAGTTGATTTTCCGCTTCCAGATTTTCCTATAATTAATGCATTAGAATTTGTTCTAGTACTAGATCGTTCCCATATATTAAATAATGCTAAACTACCTGAAGCATCTCTTCCTAAATGAATTGCATCTTGCCCATCTTGTAAATTTTGGAACACGAAAGGGAACGCAGATGCTACTGTAGAAATAGGAACTGGCAATCCGTAGTTATCTTCAAGTTCTTTATACATAGTAGGAAGCGTCATTTTAAAAGATCGTTCTTGCTCAAACATCAGTTCAGTGGCACCAAATCCATAACTAGATAATGTATTTTTAATTACAGATTTTATATTCCTAAGTTCTTCAAAGGAATCAGCATAACAAAAGAATTGAATTGTCATTCTTGAAAACTTTTCGTGTTCGCGATCAATCTTATTTACGAGATCAACATAATCTTGCATTTTATTCTGTAGTAAAACTTGATCATTATAATCTCCTACATTGATCAATTTTGCATTAGTATCTGAAATACTTTTTTTTAAATTTTTTGAAACCTCAGCAGAATTTTCTGGAGAAATTGTCAAAACCATTCTAGTGTTATTAATATTAGAAAGTTCTCCTAACCAACCAGCATAAACAAATGATGGATATGTAACTATAGAAATAGTACTACAAAATGCATCTCCTAAAATAAGATCTCTATCTAATATTTTCATACCACTTGGGCAAATCTTTTCCTTAAAGGTATTGTTAATACCAATAGGATCAGATCTAAATTGTTCAATGGGTGCCGTAGGATTCAACATAATAAAAAGTAGTTCTCTCCATTCCTCCGATGAAATGATAGAAGAAGATAAACTAATACCATTAAACATTTTTAATAAAGTATGAATTTTTTTTAAAATCAAAGATTCATTGCTAATATCTTCTTCTAAAATAAGATAAAATTCTCGATTAAATATTTGTCTTTTCTTACTAAGAAAATTTATGTCTTGATAATCTTCTTCTAAAACTTTTTGTTTATAAACATTAGTATTGTTCACCAATTTTTTATTCAAAATTTCTAAATTGTGTGTAAGATTTATTGGATTATCTATACTAAATATTTTTATTGGATATTCAATTGAATTAAGACATCTAAAAAATTCTTGTACTTTAGTGTCTTTTTCTTCGTCAAATAATAGAGAAAAGTTGATAGAACTAATTTTTATTCCTCCGATAATTTTATCATTATCAAGATAAACTAGATTATTCCACACTTCTTGAAATGGAATAAATTCCAACAGAGAAGAATTTGAATTTTTTGTTTTTTTAATGATTCATGCCTCCTATGTTTTCCAAAAATTTTTTCACTCCTATTGCATCATATTTTCTTAGTATTCCTATATTAAGCGTTGCTATCGGAATATTAGTATTATTATAAAAAATATAACCAGTAATTTCTTTAATAATTCTTTTTTTCTTTAATTGCTTTAAAATACCATTTTTTTCTATAGCTGGATCAAGAAATACATGAATATTATCTATATATGTGTTTAAATTCAGTGTAATATCATGACTTTCTTTCTTATTCTGATATTTTAAACGCATTCGTTTATTATGATATGAATAAACATTTAAATGAAATTTTTTTTCATTTAAAATAATGCTTTTTCGACGTTCTATATATTATTCCTCCAAATCTATATTTTGTATTTCTGATCTTTCTTCTATTCTTGAACAATTAGATGAAACTTTACAATAAGAATAAAGAAAAAAGAAAATGAGTAGTAAAATAAGTTTCAATTTATACCTCCATATTTTTTAAAATTTTTTTGTTTAATTGAAAAAATCAAAAACTTCTTTATGGTATTTCCAAATGTAACATTGTTAGGCAAAGGAAATAGCAATATAAAAGCAATCATTGGTAAGATTGCAAATAAAAAAAGTTTTATATTTTGAGAAGTGACCAAAGAAGATAAACATAAACCAACTAAAAAGCATATTAAAATAATAATAACTTCAGTAAATCCAAACCCTAAAAAAATGTCAGATTTATTTTTGATTTTTTTAGGAATCAAATACATTATTTATCTTCCTTTCTATTTATGTGATTATTACGAAACTTTTTGAAATTATTAGAATTACTTGAATTATAAAAGTTTGGACTTGTAAAATCACGATGATATTTTTTTCTAAACTGTTCTTGAGCATATTCATTAGCTTTTTGACCAGCGCTCCAAAATTGCCCACGTTTTAAATCGTCATTTATAGTTGCTTTCTGTTTTTCAGTGAAATAAGTTTTATTTTTAAAATGATCATCATCAAATTTAATACCTTTTCTGCCGTATCTCATAGCACCACCTCCTACAAAAGAACCAATACTTAAAGCTTTAGACGACAATCCTGTTGCAATCCCTATTCCTGCTTTCACACCACTTCCAACTGCCATGATCGACCGTACCTCATTTAAACTAGATAATGCTCCTGACTGTTGGTCTAATAATGATGAAATTAATGTCGGAGTTCCTACGATAAATAATAGGGAACCCAACGTGAAAAAAACTGCTACAAGATTATTTTCATTAAAATTACTAGTGTTAAGAATGTTAATAACTAACCCAAGCGAAATGAATTGTACAATAGTTATCAGAAAGATTCCCATCGTTGACCTGAACCATGTAGAAAAAACCTTGGACTGATCATTCGTTAATGTGGAACTTACAAAAGGAGAAATAATCTTATAAAGAGCTAATTCAATTGATCGCTTCGTCATTTGTAATCCAACAAAAAAGAGTAAAAAAACTGCAACGATAGAAAGAATTAATAACATAAAAAAATTAATAGAATACTTATAATGATTTTTTTCTTCAGAATTAATATCAACAGTACGCCAATTATTAATAAACTCTTCTTTATGTTCTTGCTTAGTTTCATCACTATATACCATAGATGTAATAATAGCTTTAGATATACCAAATTCAGTATTTGCACCATCACCTAAAGAAGATGCTTGAATTACACCATCAGTTAGAAGAGTAGATATTTTCTGACCGTAATCAAAAAATGGCACTATGAGAAACATGGAGATAATGGCAATGATAATACCTTTATATATTGTTAATGGACTAGTACGATCATCACCTTTAACAATAAATTTCATAAGAAATTCAAAAGATACTTTAACAACAAGCCAAGCAATAGCTAAAGTAATTGCATAACCAAATAACTTTTGAACATACTCATTGTTAAAAAAACTGAATCGCCAAATTTGATTCAGTATATCTATTAATCCATCTAACATGGTAAGTACACCTTTAGTTAAAGACCACATAACGGTACGATAAATGTCCAAATACCAGTGAGATTTAACTTGTGTAATTGCTATAAGTATTAAAATTCCTCCTTATCTTCAATTGAAACTAAATAAAAAATGTAAATATCTTGAAGTGAATCATCATATTTATTACATGTTGTTAATGTTAAAGTGGATTTTGTAATATCACGAGAAATAGTAATAGTCCCATTTTTTGTTTCTGAGTAATTATAATTTAATACATATTTATACTTTTTTCCATAATAATAGATGAATGCATAATCGTTCATTCTTAATTTATCTAGATTCTTAAAAAAAGCCGTTCTTCCGTATCCGCTATGAGCAGCTAAAATTAAATTTTTGTTTTCATCAGGCATATTAGAACCGTTGATTATTTGAACGTTATAATCTACATAATTATATTTTGATTCTGGATTTGTTAACCCTCTTCGTAATCGAATGGATGGTATTTCTAATACTGCAATATAAGATGAAATACTCGATTCTTGTCGTTTTTTGTCGATAATTTCAATTTCATCAAAACTATCAAAAAAAGAGGACAATGCTTGATTTTCTATTGTATGATAATTAAAAGTTTCGTATTTTTGAATAAAGACAGGAATTATTCCTGCTAAAATCAAGAATAATCCCATATGTCTTATTTTGCTATTTTTTCTTTTTATGTTTGTCATACACAAGAAATCCTAATCCACTAACAATCATAACAATTGAAACTACATCTACGAATCTAATATTTGTTAGTCCAGTCTTTGGAATTTCAACAATCATTTTGTTACTCATGGTTACTTCAATATTATCATCAGGTGCTTTGATTTCAAATTCATAAAGTTTATCATCGATTTGAAATGATTCCAAAGCTTTGGTCTCTTGGTAATAATAATGACCTAATGGAAGCTCTAAGTCGATAATTCCCTCCGAATTGGTAACTCCTTGAAAAAGAATGGTTTCTTGATCTTCTCCATAAATTATAAATTCAACGCCTGATAGTTTATTTCCATTTTCATCAATTTTAGTAATAACAAAATGTCCTTTAGGAATATAATTTTGAATTTCTTGAGAAACTGAAACAACAGGAGTTTTAGAATCAACATATTTTAGTTCTACAACATGTTCTTTTGAATCAATTGAATGTGAGCCATCATTGGATAATTCTTTGATAGTATATAATCCTAATTCCAAATTAGAAAAGGTTGCAGTTCCATCGCTTCCTGTAATAGCTTTAGCGATTAATTGATCATTTTTATACAATCCAAATACTACATTAGCAAGTGGAATCTTATCGTATTTTATCATTCCATTTTCAGAAACAAATTGTTCTCCAAACTTTTTAATAATAATATTACCTGTAACAGAATGATTGACAAATTCTTGGATATACACAGTTCCATACAATGGATCATTTTGTGTAGGAGTATTTTCATCAATAATGAATTCAATAGGATCAGAATTCCATAGATATCCAATGATATCCTGTTCTATTTCTTCTAGCCTATATTTAGATGGAAATAATTCTTTAGGAGTTACAAACTCACCATCACTATTTGTTTCAAATACACAGACATTTGAAACACTCGGATAAGTAATAGATTGGCATACATATTTCTTGTTAATGATATCATATATTTTAAATTTGATACCAGCTATCGGAATGTTTTTTCCATTCTGATCAACTTTTTTAACTTTAATTTTTGTTGAATATGGTTCATTAAGCAAAGTTATATATGATTTATCTTTTGCTTTTTCGTTAACCGTAAAATGGATATCATCAGATAATTTGTATCCTGCTTTTCCTTTTACTTGACGAATAGTATAATCATCATAAGGTAATACAATGCTAGCCATTGCTGATTCATCTATTACTAAGGTGGCAATGGTTCTTTTTGAAGTATTGCTAATTATATCAAAAGTTGCTCCAATTTCTGCTTGTACACCATTCTCCGCAAGATAAGTTTTATTAATGAATAGTTCAGTAAAATATACCTCATCATTTAATGTTAAAGTAACCCCAGCTTGATAATTGTCTGGAGTGATGCTAAAAGAATAAGTGTTTGGATCAAGTTTATACCCTTTTGGACTCTGTAATTCCTTTAGAAAATAATCGCCAACAAGGAGAACTTTTTGTGTTGAAGCAGTACAATTTTCATTTATAGTTAACTTTGTAACTAAAGTGCCATCTTTTTTATAGACACCATAAACTGCATTTTTTAAAGAAGCATTTCCGTTTGCGTGGCAACTGTTATTCCATTTATCATATTTATGAATGGTTAATTTTCCTAAAAAAGGAGTGTTGTATAAAGTGATATTAATTATAGGATTATCTAAAGTAATGTTGAAATAATGTTTTTGTGTATCTAGTTCATAATTTTTTCCTGATTTCTTTTCTAAAAGATAAAAATTCCCTAATGGGAGCTCGGATGATGAAACTGTACAATTATTTGTAATAACTAAATCCTTAATAAAGGTATTATCTTCTTTATAAAGTCCAAAAGTAGTTCCGATTAAATCGGGATTACAACTCTTTGTAATTGAATCATATTTTTTTAAATTTAAAGATCCGCTTACTACCTCAAAAGATACTTTTGCAGATACTGGGTCTATAATGCCTGGTACTAGAAGATTTTGACTTGTGTTACTTGTATAAACAATAAAGTCCGTATTCCAAGCAGAACTACCTTTATTTAAAGTGACATTCCCGCTTTTTGTTGAAGTAGGAGTGACAATTAAATTATTTCCTTGTATGGTTGCGTTACAATTTTCACACCCAACAACATTATATCCAGAAAGATTATTACTCATATCAATAAATGTAGCCTTTTCGCCAAGTCCGATCTTAGTGTGATTCGAATTAAAAGCTGGCATTCTTTGATAGGTAGCTACCAAATTTTCTATTTCATTCATTTTAGATTGAATCTCTGCTGGAGTATCAATAATATATTTCCAAGGATTAGATGGATTATTTTGAGAAGTAAAGGCAAAATTTCTTCCTATGGTTTGCCAAATAAGCGTTTGCGTAGCTACATACCATTCATCGTTATTATGATTCCCATAACCATAACCAAAATGAGCGATTAAAGCAGAACGACTTAAAACGCTTTCACTTAAACCAAGTGCATTTGCTTTTTCAGAAATAGATAAATTATAAAATCCCTGATATACTCCACCTTGAAAACTTGCATTTGGTTGAATGCAATATGCAAATTGTCCATCGGAACGTGTAAATTTTTCAAAACTTCCCCAAGCACCAGACCCATCTACATAATGATATTTACTGATAAAAGGATTTGTAAACTGAGCGCTAGATGTAGTTGCTTCTACTGTGTTCTGAAAGGTACAAAATCCTAAAATTGTTAAAATAGCCATTGTAAATTTATGTTTCATATATTTATCACCTCCATTAAAAAAAACAATCTGTTGATTGTTTCTCTTAATATATGTTTCCATAAATATTGTCACACTGGAACCCCAATTTACGTAAATAAGCTACATTGCCAATTTTTCCATTTTTATAATTGTAATCATGGCTACCTGTCCAATTGCCATCACAAAATATATCTTTTGTAAAAAGTATCAACATGGAAGCGTCAATGTTACTATCTGGTATTGGTAAATGCACACACCGATATCCCCAACCTAATTCATTTTTCCATTGCTCTCCTTCATTTTCACATGCCTTTAGTGTTTTAAAGTCTAGTCTAAAATCAGTTATAACTTTTCTAACGTAACTTGTAATTTCAGAATCAGACCATTCTTTAGATTTGTTAATATTATTATTCGAATTTGATGAAGTGTTTATATTTTTTTCATCTTTATTTGTATCAGTTTTACCATCATTATTTTTAGTATTATTTTGACTAGGCTGATCACTCGAAATATTTTGCTTAATTTGATCATTAGAAACCTTATTACTTGATTCAGAGTCAGGTATTTTACTAGTTGATGATTTTATTTCTAAATCAGATATTTCATCTTTAACAAAAGTATCATTAGAATTTTGATCTTCAACTTGTGTACTTTCATCTTTTTCAATTTCATCATTATCACTATATAATTCCTTTTGTACAGAATTATCAGAAACGTTAGAAAAAGTGTCTTCATCACTAAGTTTGTGGTAAAAAAAGCTAAAATAAATAGCTAAAGCTGTAATAAGCAAAAAGAATAAACTTAAACTTCCTATAATTAATCGCTTTCGGTCATATATCATAAATTCATCTCCAATCGCCATCAGTCTATAATATATTTTGAAAAAATGCAAATAGTTACTTAAGATATTGTTTTAAAGAATTTAAATCGTCAATTAATTCATTTAAATTACAAAGCACTTCAATATTACTTTTATATTTTAATCGTTTAGTTTCAAAATATTTTGCTAATGATTCAATGTATTCAATATCACATAAACTATTGTGGAAAAAAATTTTAATAATATCTTCATGATTCAAATCTTTAATGATTTCAAAATAAACGACCATATTATATATACGATTGACTAAATCTTTGCTTTTTACAAATTTATATGCTAATTCCATATGTAACCTCCTGTATTAAATCTTCAAATTCTGTAATAGTTTCATTATCAAAAGAATCAAAAGAGCAAGAAGAAAATAAATCGAAATCTATTTTATGTTCAAAAAGTAATTTATGAAAAACACCATCAATTGATTCAATATTGCAAGATTGTGATGCACGACAAAACAAATCCATTCTATAAATAAAATCTTGGATTTTAGAAAAGATCAAGTCATTATCAGAGCCAAAAATAATTTGATAATTATCAACAAAATCTTCATATAAAGTAATATTATGTTTCTTAAATAAGGACTCGATACTCTTAGGATTAGTTAAAGTGATATTTTCAATTTTTCCTTCTTTGATGATCGCATTAATTTCTTTATTAAAGTTTTTTCGAGATATCATTTGAAATATCCTAAAATCCAACTAACAAATTGGCTTGATATTAAACAAGATATAGCTGCAATAATAGTATTTTTTATTTTTCGATCATAACTAGCTTTCTGATTATCATCTGAAGATGCCATTTTTAAAGCAAAGTCCTTGGCAACAAAAAAAGTAGTGCATCCTATTACTAACCATTTAATGTAATTCATAGCATCATTAGCTAAAGCTAAAATACTATTAATAATATCATCTATTAAGATTCCTCCTTTAAATTAATAAAAAACACGCATTGACTTGCGTGTATAAATTGTGTTTTAAGCTTTTAATACCGCTACATCCAAAGCTCTTGCAAGCTTTAAAATACAGCTTTCTTTAATAGTTTTTAACAAATAAGTAGTAGTATTTAACTTCTCAGCACATTGATATTCTTTTAATTGCTTAGAATATAGCACTTCTGTAAAAAATACCAATTCCTCATAATTAAGAACCTCAAGAGCATTAGCAAATTTATTGTAATACATTTTTACTTCTTCTAGTGTATCCAATTTCTTTGCCACACTATCTCCAACCTTATCAGATATGGTATAGGTGGAAAAATAAATCTTGTAATCTTGGGTTATTTTGGGTGGCATTAAATTAAAATATTTACATTGAAGATCAATAAACTTATTAATTTCTTCTGAAACTTTTTGCAAACTCTTATCAACATCATATAAATACACATAAGGAAAAAATGGGATGTTGACAAATTCTGGTTTTACATTGGCATTAAATTGTAACATATTTCATCAAACCCTCCTTTAAAAAGACAAAAGAGAGAATTATATTTCTATATACTTCTCTCTTAATTAAGATTACAAGAAAATGTTTTATTTATGAAATTGCTTCATAAAATTGCCACACCGATAACCCCCCAACATAGATTCATATCTGAATCTTGTTAGGATTTCATTTTAAAATATTTCTGCTATTTTGTCAAATTTCAGCACCTCCAATAAAAAAAATGAATTTCTCTGTGTAGAAAAAATTCATTTAACCACATTATACCTATGCTTCAAAAAAAGTAAAGGAAATGCAATTGTAAGCTCAGTTTAAATTAATTGAAAATACCTAAAAATAAATTAAAAAATAGATTAAAAAAAGAAATAAATAAATTTTAAAGTAAAAAAATCTTTCCTTATAATAAAAGCAGGAATTTTTATAATTCATTCCTGCTCTAAAAAGTTGTTAAGACATTTTATGTCAACATTTGCGTATACCTACACGATTCAAACATATTTAAATTCTTGTTTGAGAAAATATCGACGGGTGAAAATATGTTCAATTTAAGAGATGCAAGAGAGTATGAGGGGTACTCAATGAGCCAACTTGCAAATAAACTAAATAAATCAAAGAGTGCTTATGCAAGATGGGAAAGTGAAAAAGACATAATTCCTTTAGTGCATCTCGTATCACTTGCAAATATATATCAACTAAATATTGACTTTTTAATCGGTTTAACTGATAAAAGAATAAAAGTTTCATCACTTAGAGAACTGGATAGAAATATAATATCAACTAATTTAAAGAAAGTACGAAAAGATCAAAGTCAAAAATCATTTGCAAAAGAATTTCATGTCGCGAATTCAACAATCTCAAGATATGAAAATCAGCAACTTTTAATATCTACGTCTTGTTTATTAGATATATGTAAGAAAAAACATATATCAGTTGATTGGTTCTTAGGATTTTCGAATAATCAAATGATTAATTAAATTTATCATAAATTTTAGAAAATCTTATTTCGCTATAAGGAATATAAAAGAACTTATATTGCCATATATTTTTTGCTTTATTCTTGTCTTGTGATATTTGAATAATTAAGTTTTTAAGATTTCTCATAGTAATATTATTATCCAAGATGATTATATCTAAATATGTTTCAGATGTATTAATTGAATCGCAAAACAACTGAAACGTATTTTTTTTTATATAGTTAACATCTTTAATTGAAAGAGTATTATTTTCTATATATCTTCTTAAAAATCCATTTCCGCCATTGCATGCTTTTTTTATTTGTTTAAGATTCAAATTAATAATTATTTCTTTTAAGTCTTTATATAAGTTTTCATTCATTGATGACTGAATATCCGTGTTTTTTATAACAAGTATTTTTGAATTTATATTTATTGTTTTAAAGCGAACATAGTGAGTTAAAATAAGTTCCAAAAGAAAATCTTCATTGTAGTTGAAGCTTCGTAGTTCAAAATCATAATAATGATCTGGTAGAATTTTAGAGATTTTGGTTACCTCCTTCTAGTTATAAAAAAGCACAGCTGACTTTAAAGAAGTTTTCCACATTCTAAACAATGTAGAGTGTTTGTAGATAAATCTCTAAATTGAATTGAAAAATTATCCCAATATGTATTTCCATCATCTCTTTTTTTGACTGCTACATCAACGTCTATATTACTTAAAGGGATATTAGTTTTGTTGTTAATATAATCTTTAACCATAGAATAGATTTCTGTTTCATCCTCAACCGTTGTAACATTTGAATTTGATTTACTACCTTTCATATCAAACGCAACTCATTCCAATATAAACAGACAAATCAAGGATACTACCACAATTTCTGGGAAAATTAAAACTGGTGGTAGTATGTTGTTTAAACGCATAAGAGAACTACGAGAATATGAAGCTTATACAATGCAAGAAGTTGCTGATAAATTAAAGGTGAGCAAAAGCACATACTCTCTATGGGAATATGGAAAGGATGTCATTCCATTACCACGAATGATAAAACTCGCAAATATTTATCGTGTAAAGTTGGACTACTTACTAGGTTTAACAGACGATAAAGAAAATAAATATTTATATGATCCAATTAACTTAACAGTACTTGGTAATAATTTAAAAAATTTAAGACTAAGATTAAAACAAACACAAAAAGAGTTTGCAAAAAATATCAACACATCCAAATCTTCGCTTTCTAATTATGAGCGAGGTGAAACTTTAATAACAATACTTCCTTTATATGAGATATGTCGTTATGCACATATCTCAGCTGAAAAACTTATATATAATAACGATAACAATTTTTAAACATATTAATTCGTTGTTTATATCTGAGTTTTTCTCCTTTCTACCTAACTACTATTAGGATAGTTTAATATTATCATTTTCCTTTTGTATAAGTCAAACAAATAAGTCGTGAGCGCGACTTAGAAATTACTATTCATTTGCTAAAATTTTGCATATGAAGGAGGCTTTTATGACATTAGCGGAGGCGACGGGGAAAAGAATTATTGAATTAGCTAATATTAATGGTTACTCCTTAAAGATACTTTCAGATCTAGCTGGCATTTCACAATCTACTGTAAAAAATATGATTTATAATAAAACTCAGCATCCCAGTAGTACAATAGTCTATAAAATTTGTTTATTATTAAATATGGAAATGAAAGAATTTTACAATTCCAGCCTATTTAACAATATAGATCTTAAAATATAGTTTATAAAAAGTGATAAACAAAATTATCACTTTTTTATTTTGGGTATAATTATTTTGATAAGTACCAACTAATTATAAATGATATCAGAAAAATATTTTTATTTTGACTTACAAAATGAATTTTCCATTTGTAAATTTTCATTTCCTATAATAATATCTTCATTATAGTTGTTTTCAGAAATTAAGCTATGGCAAACAATTATTTTAATGTTTTCTTTTTGAAAAATTTTTGATCCACCATCCTTGTATGTTTCTATCAATTTCATTGATGGTAGAAGTGCATCAATAGAGTTTCCAGATATAAAATAGTTTAATATATTTGTATTCTGATTATTTAATTCTATCATTTCATTATCTAAGCATGATTTGAAATAAGTATGATTTTGATCTTTGTAAAACTCTTCTAATTCATTACAATTCTTATTTTTGTTTTGCATACATCCAGTTATTGATAACAATAATAACAAGATTACACTTATTTTTTTCATTTAACTATGCCTCATTTCATTCTTTTATTATCTCATATTGTACATATAATTCAAGACTTTAATTTTGTATATATATTAGATAAAATATAAATAACATAGGTTAGTAGTATTATCAACTTGTCTGAAATGAAGGTCAGGTGATTCAAACAAAATATAAAATATTGTAGTACCAAAAATATAATAAAAAAGGAGAAAGAATGAAAAAAGTTAAAGGGCTATTATTATTTTTAATTATTTCGATGTTTTTAGTTCCTAATATCACACATGCAGCAGGAAATAGAGCTTTTGTTATAGGAAGAAATTACGGAGATGGATTAAATACTACTATTGATGTAAATAATGCTACACCGATTTTAAGAGCAATGGGATTAGGAGTTGTACAAAGTACGGATCCAGCAATTGATTACATGCAAGGATATGAAGGAAGCATTAAACGTATGGAAAGTGATATTTTATTTTTCAGTGGTCATGCCAATAGTTCACTAATGCATTTTTATCAATCAGGTGGTCCATCTAATAGAGATTTTTATATACGTAATTCGGTGAATTCTTCTAATACAGTCGGTTTACAAAGCTATGATATGAATCAAGTTAAATTAATTGTATGGGGCGGGTGTCAAACATCAGCGGGAAATAATAGTATAACAAAGCAAAGTGTAGACCGTGGTGCTAAAGCAGCTATAGGTTGGAATCAATCAATTCAACAGGGATCACATACAGAATGGTTTCAAAAATTTTGGAACGCTTCTACTATGGGAACCATAGAATCAGCTAAAAATTCTGCTAATTCATTTTCTTACTCTGATAATAGAGTCAAAGATAATAAAACTTATGGAAATTGGTATCAAAATTTAAGAAGTCTAAGATCAACAAGCTTAAATGAAGATGACAGAGAGCACAATTTCAATATTAATATTTCTAATATGAATGATAGCGAAATATTAAATGTGATTTATGATAATATAAAAGAATCTGTTGATAATAATTTTGACTCAAAAAATTATATAGTTGAAATTAACAATTCTGATGAAACAAAAATAATAGATCTAGTTTTTGTAGAGAATGAAATAAGAACGAAATTAGGATTTACAATTTTTATTGAAGATAATATGATTACTAAGATTTATGATAATATGAAAAATATTGATGTTTTAGAACTAAAAAATAAGCTATCAATTAATCTTCAAAAGAATATGTATTCAATATCTCGTATAACACCTTTTATTGATAATAATACTTTTAATATTATCAGTACTAAAGAATATAATTATTATGATGATGAAACAAATAATATATATCATATAATTAATTATGAGCTAGAAAATATTGAAGATGGAACGCTTCATATAAAAGAATTTAAAACATTATTATCTTAAAAATATATAATAAAATGCCCAGATAAAAAAGAATAATATTATATTATATTATATTGTTCTTTTTTAATTTTTAATAAAAATCATTTTGTATTAATTTGTTATTTTTCGAATCGATTTGTCAGAAATATGTCAGAAAAATCATATTATTTGATTTTCATTATATTAGAAATCAGTATTTAAAGCAAAAAAAAAGATAGATAGCCTTGCCAAGGTTTGGGTGTTGCAGTCCCACGCCTTACCACTTGGCTAAAGCTCCATTTGTTTTGACAAACATTATTTTAATATAAACTAGAATGTTTGTCAAAGAGTAACTTAATATAATATATGAAAGTATGATTAATTTATGATAATGTCTTAAGTGATAACTTGCAAAGATGTTTGCTATAAGGACGAAAGAATTTAAAAAAATTATTTTTAATAATTATAAATACATCCATTCATCTTGGTTTGGCCACCAATAAATTTTCCAACCATTTGGCTCAGGCATGTATAAGATATTACCATCCTCATCATATTGAGTTAGTTTATTCCAATGCACCAACGTATATATTTTAGCTTTCCAAATTTTAGTTCCTCCATCAGTATGCATTCCCGTATATTTATGGATAATACAAATAGAATAGGATACTCCAAAATATAAAAATTCCACTCAAAATAAAAGTCCATTTTTTTATTTTCTTTTTTTATTTTTTCTAACAATATTTTTAAATAATATTTTATTTTAATATCAAAGTATACTGTTTATTTCGAATTGTTACTAATAAGTTTATTTTGCTAGCTTGTTTTATTTCATTAGAAACTTGTAAAATGATTCCATTTTGAAAAGTAATTGGAGTTTTATTTTCAACTTTTACTGTTTTTAATTTTCCCGTAATATCCTCATACTGAATTGATAGAAAATGATTTGGAAACAAGCGACTTGTTTTAGCAGTTTTATAGTACAACACATTTTCATCAATTGTATAATTTCCATTTAAAATTAAAAGTGAATAAGTACTTGAATTTGTAGATAATTTATCATTTAAAGTTACACAATTTGTATTGTCATAGCATTTTTGATATTGATAAGTGAAAGAATCATTTATTTGATAATCTTTTATTTGTAAAGAGCTATATTTAATATTTGATTCTTCAAATGTCAAAATTTTTCCTAATTTAGTAGCAGTTTTCTTTTCTATTTCTAATGCTTTTTCTGGTTTTAAATTTACCACTTTATATTGCGGGGTAATTTGTCCAACTGTAAGACTTACCTGCTCTAAAATTTTTAATGTATATTCATTTTGTATTTCTTCTTTTGTTATTTCATAAGCTAGAACATAAGTATTTTTGGTACCTTGTACTATTTCGGTATCTTCTCTTAAAGCAAACCCACAATCTAAGAAATACTCTGCTCGATCTAAAACCGGATAAACACGACGTGATTCTAATTCTAAAAAGAAATTGTTATAATCAAACTTTGTTGGATCTTTTCCTCTATTTTCTAAAGATAATTGGATAACTACATAATGTTTTCCATCTTTAAATTCTAACCCACCATAATCTCGATTTGTAAGTAAACTTCCTAATACTTTTATCCCTAAATTATTATGGCTTAGAACTTGTGTTTCTCGATAAGTTTTATTGTAAACTCCTCTATTTAAATAAATAAGTGTTCCAATAATAATTACAAATATAGTACATAAAATTGTGAAAATAAATTGATTCTCACGAATATAGTATTTAAATTCTCTTATAAATCTACGTACATTTCTTTTGATTTTATAATCTTCGATATTAATATTAAATTCAAATTCTTCAGAATCAATATCAGTAATCTCTAATTCTTTGATATCTACTTCAAAGTTGAATTTTTTTAAATCAAAACCTACTCCACGAAATATTGTGAATGCTGCAAAAAAGAATTGTGGTAAATAAAAAATGTAAGAAACATCTCGAAATGCTAATGCACTTGTTGCTTCAAGTGTATTGTTTTCCATCCCTGATAAAATACTATGAGTAACTCCTAAGATAACAAATAAAATAGTATAAAATACAATTAAAAAGAAATAAAACTTTGTTGATTTTTCTTTTTTGCGCATTAAAAAATAAATTAGAATTCCTGCTAGTAAAATTACCAAAACTGATAAGTACATAAAGTAATTAATGTAGGTTCCAGCAATGTTTGATATGTTAGTAAAATAATTGGTAGCAATATAATCTGAGAAAAAATGAACGATGTTTCCAGTACGAATAATTAAATATATAATTGGAATAGCTAATAATAAATGAATGATACGAAAATATTTAATTAAAAAGGCATATGGCTTTTTTAGTATCATTTTAATCTCTCCCTATTGTTTTAATTATACAACAAAAGTAAAGTAAAAAAAATATGAAACCGAATTCCATATTTTTTATCTCACTTTATTTACTAAAATTTGTCCTTCTTGTAAATAAATTGTTTGATTTCCATTTAATAAACGTTCTTTATTTATTTTAAACATGCTAGATACTGTATCTAATGTATCTCCTTCTTTTGTTATATAATAACTATATTCACTTCTTGGAATTAATATTTCTTGTCCCGGATAAATAAAATCGTCCATATCAAGGCCATTTAAACTTGCTAATAATTCTGGATTTATATTATATTTTTTAGCTATAGCAAAAAGTGAATCTCCTTTTTCAATCGTATAATATGTAAAATAAGTATTTGTATTTTTAGGAACTATAATATCCATACCAGCACGTATTGAATCAGAATAATAAATATTATTTAAGTCTTTTAAAGTAGATTCGTTTGTTTCAAATTTTTTAGCTACACTTTTTAAAGTTTCTCCTGGTTTTAATCGATATTGATCGAACATAACATCACTCCTAATATAAAGTATGACATTTGTCTATTTTGGTTCAAAAAAAGATCAGATTTTTTTCTGATCTCTTATTTTTCAACGATAAAAATCATATTTTTATAATTAAAATTCCATTCAAAATAACTCATTATTTCTACTTCTCCAACTGATTCTTCGTAAGAATAAAGAGAATGTCCCACGATGTAGTATACTTTGTCATTTATGGATGCAACTATTTCTTTTACATCTTTCTTACTAATTAGTTTTTTATTTTGCCCATTTAAACTTGTAAGATATAAGCCATTATCAATTTCATAATGATACGTTTCATCTGTAGTAAACTTTTGATTTTCATTTATGATTTTTGTGACACTTATTTTTTCCCAATCATCATTTCTTAAAATTTTTCCATCCTTTGTTTCAGTTCCTACCTTTCGCATTCTTTTTTTCTTAGGATCTAATTCCCATTCTATTTTTGTTTTACGATCCATATAAAATAATGAATTGTTATGGCTTCCTAAAAAGTATCCATCAAAGTATAAGCTGTCTTTGAATTCCCAAGTAGATGTTTTTCCATCTTTCTTTTGAATTAAATAAAATTTATTAAAATAATAAGCTTCTTTGTAATCTGGAATTACTAGATAATTTCCAGCTGAAGATACTCCTGAAATATCATAAATATCTTTTTCAAATAATTTAATATTTTCTTGCGTTTCTTTAGTAATTTTATAAAATCCTTTGTAATTCCATATATAATAAATGTTATTGTCTATGTTTTTAATATCTATTTTTTCATAAGTTTTTGTTTCACTTTTTGGTACTTGAAAAAAAGAATCTCCTAAACTTTTTTTCATTTCATCTGAAACTAAATGATAAGAAATTTGTATATTGTTGTTTTGACATTGTGGATAAGTGGTTAGTTGTTCACTTTTAGGAATTATACATATTGTGTCCTCTGTTTCATATAATACAATTTCTTGTAAAAGCTTATGTTTAGTTATGTATTTGTGTTCACTTGTAAATTCCCAAATATTATCTTCTTTTTTTACACTAAAAAAGTATATTTTTTTCTTTGAATCAAAACGTTCTATAATCTCAAAATCGTTTAACCAATATTTTTTTTCGTAATCTCTTGCATGATAAATCATATAAAGGATTAGTAATACTGTAATAAAAATAATTATAAGGGCAATTCGTCTTCTTCGTTGTTTTATTTTACTTTTTTTAATTTTCTTCGGTGCGAGTACCATATTTCTTTTTCTCTTCCATCATAAATTCTGTGATATTGGTTTCGATTTCTGGTAAACAATTTTTATCTAAATTAGATATTACTACTACTTCTTTTACAGTATCAATGGTAACTTTTCCCCATAATAATCCTTGATATACTTCCATGTCATTAAATAAATCTGGAGTAATTGAAGACAAAAAATACCCAAATACAACTCTTTTTTGCCCAATTAAAATTCTTTTGTTAGTAAGTGCTACTACACAAGTTCCAAATAAGTCATAGAATAAGTCGTTTTTTTGTCCTACAAAAGCATATTTTACAAATTCTCCTGGATTTAAATGTTTTTCTATTACCTGTGCATGTTTTTTAATTCGCCACCAACTAACTGTTTTGGGATATTTCTTTTTAAATAATCTGGCATGGTCATAAACTTCCATCATTTCACCTTCTTATTTTTATTTTATAATGATTTTACAAAATACGCAATTTACTTATTTATAATTTTTCAACAAATGTTATAGTTTTTTATAAGAGTCATTTTTTCTTTTTCTAAAATTTCATTAAATTAGTATTTAAACAAATCTGACAAATCTCACTATCTTTTATCTTACTGTAATCATGAATTAAATATTCAGAAAGAAGATTGGCTAGTGGATAACGCAAAAGATAATTTACTAATCCTTCATTTAGATCATAGTCGTATCGCATAACCAGATTTATTTTAGATTCTTCCAAAATTGATTTACTTACAATTCCGTTTTCTTGATAGATTTTTTCACATTGTAATTCATATTCTATCGCCTTTAACATTTTAGATTCATAAAAAATACGATTATTTCTTCTTGCTTTTATGGTACTCTCAAATTCTTTTGGAAGCCAAAGCTCCAATTTCTTTTCCATCAGAAAAGAAATTGGAGCTTTGGCACTATTTTCTTCCATGTATGACTTTTTTACAGCTTTATTTATTACAATTTTTCCTTTTTTTATTTCTTTACAAATGATTTCATAGTATTGATTATTATAAAATTTATAAAATTGAAGTGCAATCTCTAATGGATTTTCAATCGTTTTAGGATATGAAATTTTGCTACACTCACTTGTAAAATAATGAATTAACTTATAAATGATATCTTCCTTTAAAAATTTATGAATACTTGATTCAACTTCTACGCGTTTTATAAATACTTTTAATAAATCTTCATTCATATTCTCACCTTATAATTTTGTACTAATTGAAGTATTCTTTTATATTTAGCATTTTTCACCAAGATTCTATTATAAAAAATTTTTTTAAAACTATTTTATCATGCGTATTATATCAAGTAAATAATACAAATGTTAAGTTTTAAGATTAACTTTATATTATTTTTATATACTATTTGACTTTTAATTTAATCTTAGAATTTGTGTAAATTTTTTTATGTAAACTAAAAATGAAGTTATCTATTTCTAAAATTATTCTTAATGTAATCCTCTCCTTTTTTAGTGAATATTAATCACACATCAATATAAAATTAAAATAAAAAAGAACTTATAAAGTTCAATATATTTATATTATTTTTATATACTATTTGACTTTTAATTTAATCTTAGAATTTGTGTAAATTTTTTTATGTAAACTAAAAATGAAGTTATCTATTTCTAAAATTATTCTTAATGTAATCCTCTCCTTTTTTAGTGAATATTAATCACACATCAATATAAAATTAAAATAAAAAAGAACTTATAAAGTTCAATATATTTATATTATTATTCAATTTTTTTCATTAAATAAAAGGTATGAATAGCCTTCATAATTACGCATTGATTCAGTAATACTAAATTTTTCTATAAACTCATTTATCTGTTTTATTGTCTTATCAATATTTTCATGATTCAAGATTTCCAATTCAATAAAATATCCTAGATTATCAACTATGTCTAATGATATTTCTATGTTATTTTTATAAAGGAAGATTTTTCTTTCTTTTTTTAAGTAAATTCCTCTTTGATTCTTAAATCATTTAAAATTAATTTTAATGTTTCTGGATCATGGATCTCTAATTCATGTTCTATGCAATGAGCAGGCTCATTATCTGTAGGCGGAATAAATTTTTTATAACTTAAAATATTTTTTGTTTCTAATATTCTTAATCTAAGACATTCATTATCAATTTCTCCACCTAAAAACGGAAAATGAAGCGGAGAAAAGTATATATCATTTTGCTTTTTCTACTTCTTCATTTATTTTCTCTGTTTTAAAACATTCAATAATTTTTTCATAAATATCTTTCGTTATTCTATATTTCATTTCAATTTCGATATTATTCATAGATACCTCTTTGCAAATCATACTATAATATTTTTAGGTTATAATGCCTTTTGATGTTATAAACTTGATTTATTTTAAACCATATTTTCTTACGTATGGTTTTTCATCAATCATTGCAAAACATTCATCAGCTTCAATATTTGCAATTTGTTTTAATAAACCTAAATCGATTAGATTTGTATAAACTTTTGATCTTCTTACAGTATCATTGTTTAATCCTTGCATTAAAACATAATTGGCGTTTTCAATTTTTACAGAGGAAGACACAACATCTTTTAATTGTATTTCAGAATTCGTATTAGTTGGATCCTCATAATAAAAATGCCCTTGTGGAAATTGTTCCATTTCTACTTTACTAATATCACCATCTGTAATTAGTTGCCAACTATATTCGCTATTATGATATTTCCCATTGCACAAATGATAAAATTGATTAGGATCATTGGCATAAATATTAAATGGTTTTTGGGAATAAAATTCTGCTTTATATCTGATACCAAATTCTTGAGCCATTTGATAAATTTTTTTAATACCTTCTTCAGTTAAGTATTGTCTATAAAAAGATAAATCTAAATCTCTTTCTTTTGTTAATATTAAATTTTCTGGATGCATCGAATCCCATACCATATTTCCACCAAAAGTTTTATAATGGCATAGTCCATTTTCAATATTTAGCATTCTATCGCTAGCACCTTTCTCTTGAAAAGGCACAATATCTTGAAATAATTCTTTATATTCTTCTTTCAAATAATAGTAATATAATTTTTTCTTGAGTTCTGTTTCGTTTAATCTGATAATTCCATTTTTACGAAGTAATGGAATAAACAGATTTACAAAATCGTTTTCTGTGAATATTCTAGGTGCATTTTCTAGTTTTGGCATATTTTTCCTCCTTATATATCAATAATAGTTTTAATATATCATATTTTTAGTTACAAAAACATATTATTTGATTTTATAAGTATTTTTTAAATAAGAATTTAAAGCATATTAAAACTCGAACTCTTATCATTTTCGAATTTCCTATTTAAATTTTTAACTCTAATCCTACACCAACTTCATTGATATCTAATTTTTTTGACATTTGTATTTTTGCTTTTAAAGATACACAATGACACGGATATAACAATTCGATATTATTTTCTTTTAAATAATCTATAGTTTTTTCTAACCTTTCATTTACATCAAATAAATGAAATCCACCAATAACTCCATATATTCTACCAGAAGATGGAAAACGCTTTATTTCTGAATTGTCATAATCAAGGCAATCAATTAAATCTGTTACATTTATTACATAAAATATTGTACCATTATTATTTATTTTAAATATTTGAGAATGTTTTTTCAAATATGGATATAAAATTTTATATGCATTTTCATTCATAATATATGAACTAGGAGTAATGCTAAACACATCTCCAATAGGTTTATCTAATTCATCTTTATATTTACTTGGATAAATTAAATCAAATTTTCGATTTTCTACTTTCTTACCTTCAAATTCATAAGTTCTGTATCCATCTTTTGTTAAAGTTTCATAAGTTCTATAAGTATGATCTAACCATAATTCATAAACTTTTATATTTGATTCATCATTTTTATCAATTCTTCTTTTAGTTCGTAAAGCAAATTTTGATACTGAACTAATTGTATGACCTAAATCAAATCCCACATTCTCATCTCACTTTCAAATTGTAATTTAGCGAACTAATCTCTTTATTCTCTCAACATAATCATCTGCAT
>CAJUNF010000012.1:0-23096 GCA_910587775.1 uncultured Bacilli bacterium
AGTCCACATCTTCATATAATTGGTGTTCCAATCAAATTTAAAAACAAGTATGGTATGTCTAAACAAGTTGGAAAATCTGATGTCTTTACTAAAGAAACTTTAACAAAAATTCAAGACAAAATAAGAGTTCTTTGTATGGAATCTTTTAATAAAGAATATCACACTAATTATAAGTTAAAACCTAAATTAAAAGGTCGAAATCGTGATTATCATATTTCAGAAATGGGAAATTATCAAAAGATGAAAAAGTCTATTGAGATTCACCAAAACACATTAAATAAAGCAAAAGATAAAACTGATAATTTAAAAAATAGTACAAAAGAAATTAGAGATATACTTGAAAATTTAAAGTCAAAAGGTTTAATTAAAAATCAATTAGTTTTAGATGTTGTCGATAGAGATAAGGCAATTGTTTTTATTGATTTATTAGATAAAACTATTATGGAATATGAAAGCATTCAAGAGTTAACTGTTATTCTAAAAGAAGTAGAAAGTGAACTTCTTAACAATCGTGATCGAATTAGATTGTTATTAAAAAACAATGAAGAACTTAATTCTGAGGTTGATAGTTTGAAAGATAATATCAAATCTAAAGATGAAAAAATCAATGACTTACAAGAAGAAAATAGTCTATTAAAATCATCTTTAGAACATCTTAAAAATTTGATTTACAATCTTGTTAAATTTCTTATGGATAGAATTTATAGAAATAAAGATAAGGAAAAATATATGGAATTTGCTAAAGAATTATATGAACATGGTGCTTTAGAAAATGATGATTTTAAGCTACTTCAAGACAATAGAAATGAAAATAATAAAAATAAATCTGTAATAGAAAAAGATGATATTGAGCATTAATGCTTTTTATCATCTTTATTTTTAAATTAGTCCTTTGTTGAAATAAAACATCCAATTTGTTTTGGGATATGGATAATTCCTTCCTCATCTTTATCTTTAGCAAAGTGTTCCGCTAATCCTTTGAATTGATTTTTATCTAAATTTTGCATTACAACACTAGTAAATATCCATTCAACTAATACATTTTCATCAGATATCTCTATTGAATCTATATATTCACACATTTCAATATTATTAAATTTCTTCTCTAATACTTCTTTTCCATTTTTTAATGTAAAAGACCAATCTTCTATATTAAAATAATCCATATTTGAGTTGAAATTTTTGAATTAGTATTTTTGAAAACCATTAGTACCTAATGTTGAAGCATAAAATACTCCATTATGTTTTAAAACTCGATAAACTTCTTCAATAGCTTTATCTATATCAGGAACATGATAAAGCATATGATTAGCAATTACGATATCAAAAGATTCATCTTGATAAGGAATATCTTGTATATCAATTTGCTCAACTTGAACATTATTATGTCCTTGATGCTTTTGTTTAACTATATTGCACATACCCTCAGAAAAGTCTGAAATTACTAATTCAACATTTGGTGGTAATTCCCCATATTTCTCATCCCATATAATACCATTACCACAACCTAACTCTAATATTTTACAACCATCAAATATTTTATATTTATCAAACATCCAATTTCTAAAACCATATTTATTAGTGCTGTATTTATCATGGAAATTCTGCCTTTTTTTAAATTTACTATCATCCTTATATTGCACAATAACATCATCTTTATTATTCATTTCCGACATAAAACGTTCTCCTTATTTATATCTCATTTTCTTTTAAGTATTCAATTATTTCAATAAAGTTTTTATCATCTTCATACTTACTTCTATCAAATTCAATCCATGCATTAGATATACTTTTTTCACTATCTAATACTTTTCTAACGCTAGAATTATTAATAATTGGATTGTTAGGCTGATTATTTAAATCAAAGCATCCTTCTTGATCATACAACTTCATTTGAATATCACATTCTAATTTATCGCAATGATAAGCAAATTTTGCTTCTTCTGTTTTTCTTTCATTATATTCATCTAATAATGCTGATATTTCATCTCTTCCAAGAAAATCTTTTAATATAAAGTCTGTTGCGGCTTTACCCTTAATTAGTTTTTCTTCTCGTGTAGTTTCAAAGAATGCTAAATCTCCAATTTCTATTTCTTCTAGTTCATGAACTGCTAACATATAAATAACTTTCATAATATCTAATTTATATCCAAATTGATAATAAATGGATAGGGCTAACATTTGAACACCATATATGTGTTCTGCAACACTTTCTATTCTTTCTCTTTTAGCATTCCAAACAACAGGACCTGTTCTGATAGTATCTTTTAATTTAGTGCATAATTTATAATATCTAATTGCAACTTCAATATTTTGCTTCATAGTTAATCTCCTCCTAAAATAAAACCATACCTTCACCTAAATCGGCACTTGATCTAGTTTTAAATCCAAACTTTTCATAAAAATTTTCTTTTCCTTTAGAGGCACCTAAATATGTTCTTAAATTAGGATTTACTTTTTTATATTCATCTATTTTTGTTAAAAGAGCATTCATAATTTTAGTCCCAATTTTTTGTCCTTGATATTCAGGAATAACCATAATATCTTGAATATAGAGAAAGATTGTTTTATCTCCAATTATTCTTCCATATCCAATAATTTTATTATCATCATAAATACTAACTGAATATAAAGTGTTATTTAATGCTTCTTCTACAACTTTAACATCTCTAGTACCCCAACCAACTCTATCTGTTAAATAATTAAAATCATTTGCTGATATTTTATTATTTTTTATACTTACCATATTTTTTCTCCTTAAAACAATAATATTTTATAAATAAATTGAAATAGGATAACTTTTAAAAACCTCTAATGTTTGAGAGTCTATTTTCTTTTTCAATATATTTACTTCTGTTTTATTATCTAATAATAAATTACATCCTAGCTTTATTTCTAGTCTTTCATTTTTGTCCCTTATATCAATAAGTTTAGCAATGATTTCATCAGCTAGAGCAGATTCTCTTTTTAATATTTGAGAATAATTGATATAATATATAGGATTTTCTGAATCATATTTCAATAAATGTTCTGTAAGATATTTTGCATATTGTAATAGATCATTCTTTTTTGTAATGTCATATGCTTTAAGTATTTCTAAAACTTGCATATTCATTAAATTATATTCTCCATCAGTAAGTTCGGCATCATCAAAAATATTTCTCATCTCTAAAATATTTATGTCATCAGATTGATAAGCTTCAGAATTTAATACAAGATAAAAGTTATTTGTTTCAATTTCTTCTAAATTAGATTTATATTTAAAAAAGTATTTATTACAGATATTATTATTCCATAAGCTCTCAACTTCAAACATTTTATTACCGTTAATTCTGGCAAAAATAGATATTCTTATATCTTTAATTTTTAAAGATCCTACTCGACTAATATCACTTTTTAATGAAACTGCTTTTTTATTATCTATGGCATTTATCCAGAAAAATAGTTTATTTAAATCAGCATCTTCCCATTTATCTAAATTAATGTCTTTTGAAATATTATGTTTTTGAAAGAAATTGTCAATTTTAATATATTTATCTAAAAGTTCATTAAATCTTTTTTCCTCTTTTTTATTTGAATCAATTTTAAATTCTTCTTCATTAATAAGAAACATTCCATTTTTAAACATTTTACTAATAAATCTTAACTGTTTAATTCTTTCATATAATGTACCACATATTTTTATGTTGAAATTTTTTTCTGTTAAATCAAAATTAAATGCTTTACCAAATAATATTTTCTGTCCATTTATAAAAGTTTCTAACTTTATATCATCATATACAATTTCCTTGTCTTTATCATAAATTTTAACATTCAAATTTTCAACTAAATTTGTAAGTTCAGCATAACTAATATTTGTAGCATATCCATTTTTATCTAAAGTATAAATATATTTCCAAGTACCAACAAGACTTTGAGGATTAAAATTTTTAAAATCTTTTTCCCACAAATAAAATTTAGCAACTTTTCCATCATCTGATATTAAATTATCTTCATTGAAGATATTTTCTTTAATTCCTTTTTGCATTTCTTTGTCTATTTTAAAGTTTCGACATATATTTTCAAAATGAGAAGAAGATGTTATTTCTCTCATATCTATTTTTATTTTAGATGAAGAATATTGTTTCAATAACATTCTAATATTATAAGGTAATAAATTAGCATAATATATTTTATAATCAGGATTGTCTTCTTGAAACAAACATAACAATAATATTGTGCCATCTTTTTTTAAATAATTTTCTAAATCTATTTTATCTAATGAAAACCTATGCTTATTACCTAATTTTTTTGTTGGGGTAGTTCTTCCTTTTATTTGAACATCTATTGTATAATCATAATTAGATTTTTTATCAATGTTTCCGTGATACATTTCGATTGTACCATCCCATGATATACCTTTATCATTTTCGTTTAAAAGGGGTTTAAAGAATTCTATGTCATCAACAAGTTCTCTAACTTTTGTTATAGCTTTCTGCTCAATCTTAGTTTTGCTCATAAGAATCAACTCCTAACCACTTAAATCTATAAATATTTTATCAAAAAATTGCCATTTTTTCGAGACATAAAGGCAAATTTATGCTAAAATATCATTAGTGATTGATATTTTATATATCAAATCGTTAAGAAGTGAAAAGAGTTGTAGATATCTACGCCATTCGCTCCATTTGAAAACAACTTACGGACTATTGAGTGTTCGTGAGTTTTTTGTTTTTTTAAAGGCTTAAAGTTCTCTTTCTAGGAATGAGGACTTTTTTGATGTTGGAATTTAAAACTTATTACATACTAATTTACAAGTTATAGAACCTACAGAGTATCTAATTACATATCCTACAACTCTTACAATACTAGAGTATAAAATTAACGAAATATCAAACAAACCATTTTTTGTTAAAGAGTATAATCAAAAATATTCATTATCGGAACTAATCCAAATTTTAAAAAAATTGAAATTTTAGACTTTACTTTTTCTGTTTTTGTGAGGAAACAGATGAGAGGACTAATTTTTCAAATTAGACTTCATAAAAGCCCTTTTAAGTGAGGAAACTAATGAAAAAATGTAAAAAATGCGTAAAATTTTAACTTTTTTCATAATTGAGGTCTACTTTTTTGCTTTTGAGTGAGGAAACAAGTGAGGAGATGATTATTTTATGAGATGTGCAGTATATGTAAGAGTAAGTACAGACGACCAAAGAGATAATGGTTATTCTATTGATTCACAACTTCGTATGATTAAAGAATATTGTGAGAAAAACGATTCTAGTATTGTTGATGTTTATAATGACGCAGGGCATTCTGGAAAAGATTTAATGCGACCAGAAATGCAAAGATTACTTGCATATATTAAATCTAAAAAGATCGATAAGTTAATTGCTATTAAAGTAGATAGACTTACCAGAAATAACTATGATGGCTTTTGGTTACTCAATTATTGTGAAGAACATGATGTTAAGATCGAGTTAATACTCGAGCCTTATGATGTATCTACTGCTAATGGTGAAATGATTTCTGGTATGAATTTAGTATTTGGGCAACGAGAAAGAAAAGAAATTGGAGCAAGAACAAAAAGAGCAATGGAAGAAATGGCACTAGAACACATTCATCCTAGTAAAGCACCTTATGGCTATATTAGAAATAAAGATACAGGGCATTTAGAAGTAGCCCCCTATTGAAGCCCAAGTTGTTAAAGAAATATTTAAACTTTGCCAAGAGGGACAATCTACAAGAGGCATTGCTACGATTATGGAAAATAATAATGCCAATTTAAAATAGATTAAACTACTCCAATTGATTTTAGAAAGAAATGTTTAAGTGAACTGGGAGTTGCTTAATTTTATATCCAACTTTTCGAAGTCGTTTCATATTTTTCTTTGGTTATTTTTTCAATTTTTAAATTGAAAAAGTTCTTATCTTAGAGGACTCATCACAGATAATATTAACGTCAATTTTGTTTATAAAGTTTTCTTTCTAGCGAATAATCTACTATTGCATCTATATGTGATTGAGTTGTATCGAATATAGGAATATCTAAATCTTTTGGTTTTATTAGCATCTCTATTTCTGTACATCCTAAAATAATTCCTTCTATTCCATCTTCACTTATCATTTTTTTAATGACTTTTTTATAATATTCTTTAGAAGAAGCTTTAATTTCACCTTTGCATAATTCATCAAATATGATTCGATCTATGACTTCAATATCTGTTTGATTTCTTGGTGTTGTAACTGTTAATCCATTTTGAACTAATCTACTTACTAAAAAGTTTTCAATCATTGTATATTTTGTTCCCAATAATCCTGTTTTTAATACATTATTTTTTTTACATTTTTCTGCAACACAATCTGCAATGTGAATAAGTGGTATATTTATTTGATTTTGGATATAATCTGCTAATTTATGCATTGTATTTGTAGCAATAACAATATAATCTACTCCGGCTTTTTCTAACATTTTAGCAATTGATGCTAGAGTGTCACCGATTTCTGTCCATTTATTTTCTAACATTAAATTTCTTATCTCTTCAAAATTAACATTGTAGATCAATAGCTTTGCACTAGTTAATCCACCTTCTATTTCATTTACTTGATTATTTATTCTTTCATAATAATGAAGGCTTGATTCATAACTCATTCCACCGATAATTCCTATTGTTTTCATTCTTTCTTTTCTCCTTTGACATTTTTTATAACATAAAATGAGTTTTAAATTCTAAATGTAGTGTTATAAATTCATTGTTTTTAGATATCTTTTAAATAAATTTTACTTTCTAGCGATGAACAAAAAAACTATATTTTTCAATATAGTTCTTCTTTTTTAGTTTTCTAATTTTGCTAGTGCTTGTTTTGTTACTTCTAATGTTTTTTGTCTTACAGCTTCTACAGCATCTGTAAGAACTGGTTCACTTTTGTCTTTTACATATTTTGCTAAATCCTTACATTCTTTTTCTATTTTTTTTGCTTGTTCTTTTGCAATTTTCAATACTTTTTCTTTATCTAGATCTTTCAATTCTTTTTCAATCACATTAATTTTATCTTCTACATATACTTTGATATCTTCTATATCAATTTCTTTTGCTTTATTTCTAAGATCTGATATTTTATTTTTTAAATCCTCTCTTGTTTCTTTACCACTTTTTGGAGCAAATAGAACTCCTAATCCAGCTCCAACTGCTACACCTACTCCTAAAGCTGCCACTGTTTTTTTCTTCATTTTTTCCTCGCTTTCTTATTTTAATTATATTTTTATTAAATTGATCTGTCAATAAAAGTGTCATAATTTTACAATTTAGTGGACACTAATAAATCATCTTCTGTATAATAATTGTGAGGTATCCTTATGAAATCAATATGTATCTATATTTTGTTATTTTTTCTCTATTCTTTTTGTGGTTGGCTTTTAGAAGTAATCTGTAAATTAGTTGATCAACATAAATTTATTAATCGAGGATTTTTAATTGGTCCTTATTGTCCTGTTTATGGTTTTGGGGCATTAAGTATTACTTTTTTACTGCAAAAATATGTGAATGATATAATTACTTTGTTTATTATGACCATGATAGTTTGTTCAATTTTAGAATATCTTACTAGTTATTATTTGGAAAAAATTTTTAAAACGAGATGGTGGGATTATTCAAATTATCGATTTAATATTAATGGAAGAATTTGTTTAGAAACAATGGTTCCTTTTGGGCTATTTGGTCTTTTTATTATGTATATTTCGAACCCACTTTTTTTATCTTGGATCAATAAAATGCCTATTTCTATAATTTATTTCTTATCTTTTTTCTTAACAGCTATTTTGATCATTGATATTATATTTTCTTATAGAATTATTTCTAGTTTTAAAAATATTTCTTTTACAGCTCATACTGATTCTACCGAGAAAATTACTGCTTATGTTAAAAAAGAAATAATAAAACGGAATCAATATAATCAAAAAAGACTTTTAGAAGCATTTCCTAAGTTAAAAGTATTTTATTTTAAAAAAGACAAGAAAAAATAGCTTATTTATTAAAGCTATTATTTTATATAAAATAATTTTTAATATTAGAATAAAAGGCTGTTATTAATAATACATAGCATATACTTAAACAAAGTCCTGCTGTAACATCACTGATATAGTGAACTCCTAAGTATACTCTACTTATTAAAACTGATAGTATCATAATAATACATGGAATACTTAAAAGTATTTTTAATGTTTTTGGTAAGGGTGACTTCCAAATGAAAAATAATATAAAGGAATAAAAGGCTGTTGATGACATAGTATGTCCACTTGGAAAGCTATAACCTGTTTCTATTACGAGAGGATTGATTGTTGGTCGAATTCTTTTTATTACAATTTTTACAATATTATTTAAAGCTACTTCTCCTAAAATTCCTAATGTTAGGAAACCTCGATCAAAGTTATCTTTTAAAAAACATAACTTACTAAAACACTTAAAAGTATTCCAAGTGTTCCTCCAAAAAAGGTTATAAATCTCATCATTTTGGTATTTACAGGATTTATAAACTTTGAAATCATTTCATAAATAGCTTGATCAAAAGATTCTATTTTTTTCTCTAAAACCAAATATAAAATAAGACCAAAAAGGATTAAAAATAGCACAGCTAATAATATTTGAATTAATTGTTTCATAAATCCTCCTATTCTTTATGCAAAGAAAACCTCATACCATTTTAAAAAGCAATAAATATTCCATACTTTTCGATAATTGTCTTTCTTTTTATTTTTATGATCATTTAGTAATTTTATGATATATTCTTTTTTAAAATATTTACTAGCGACTTCTGTTTCAAACGTATTTTTTATTTCATTATAGAAATCATCTTCTCTCATCCAATCACGAATGGGAACAGGAAATCCTAGTTTCTTCTTTTTATATGATTCATTTGGAATAGATTTTTTAGCGGCATCTCTTAATGCAACTTTTGTATTTTCTTTTGTGACTTTGTATTTAAATGGTAAAGAACTTGCTATTTTGTAAACTTCTTTGTCAATAAATGGTACTCTTCCTTCTAAAGAATTTGCCATAGTCATACGATCAGCTTTTTGTAAAATATCTTTCATTAACCAGAAGTTAATATCAATAGCTTGCATTTTTATAATATCACTTTTTCCTTTTAATTCATCAAAAATTGGTTTCGTAATTTCTTGATCAGATAATGTAATTGGAATATTTAATACTTGTTTTTTTTCTTTATCTCCGAAAACTCTATTTACTCCTATATAGTTATCTTCTAATCGTTCTCCACGACGAATTAAAAAGTTTATTCCTCTTACTTCTTTAAACATTTTACAAATTGATGCTATCATATGTCTAATAAAGAAAGGAATTTTATTATACCAACCAAATTCTATATAAGATTTGTAAGTGTTATAACCACCAAATAATTCATCTGCCCCTTCTCCAGATAAAATTACTTTCACATCTTTTCTTGCTAATTTGGATACAAAATAAAGTGCTACTGTTGCTGGATCACTTGAGGGTTCATCCATATAATACATGATATCTGGAATTATTTTTAAGTACTCTTCTTTGGTTATTTTTTTACTTTTATTTTTTATTTTCAATTTTTTAGCTAAATCTTTTGCATATTCAATTTCATTATATTTTGGAATATCGTATCCTACTGTATATGTTTTATCAGGGTTTGCTAATGAAACAATATAAGAAGAGTCTACTCCGCTTGATAGAAATGATCCAACTTCAACATCACTTATTTTGTGATGCATGACAGAATCTTTCATAATGTCTGCTATTTTATCAACATAAGCTTCATAAGAATCTTCTTTTTCTGTAAAATTTAATTCAAAGTATTTTTGAATAGTTATTCTACCATCTTGATAAAATAAGGAATGACCAGCATCTAAGCGATTTACTCCTTTAAAAAAAGTTTCTGTTGTTGGAGTAAAACTAAAAGACAAATAAGCAGGTATTAGTTTCTCATTTAATTCTTTTTCAAATTTTGGATGTTCGAAAAAAGATTTTATTTCAGATCCGAATAAAAGGGTTTGTTCATTTTGGTAAAAATAAAATGGTTTGATACCAAAATGGTCTCTTGCACAAAATAATGATTTTTCTTTCTTATTCCAAATAGCAAAAGAAAACATTCCTCTTAGTTTTTTTGGTAAATCGCTTCCCCATTCTTCGTATCCATGAAGAAGAACTTCTGTATCACAATTTGTTTTAAACTCATGATTTGCAAGTTCTTTTTTTAAAGATTGATAATTATAAATTTCGCCATTAAATACTATTACTAGATTTTTATCTTCATTATACATTGGTTGATGACCATTTTTAATGTCAATAATTGATAAGCGACGATGTCCTAATGCAATGGATGAATCTATATAGTATCCTTCGCCATCTGGGCCACGATGTATAATTCGATCAGCCATTTTTTTTATTATTGTTTTTTTCTTTTTTTCTTCACTAATAAAACCTGTAAATCCACACATTTTTTATTCTCCATTTCCAAATATTTTACGATAAATATCATTTGTAATCATTTTTTTACTTACGATTATACTATTGTTTACCCATTGATTCATTTTATTTACATAATCTGAATCAACAGATTCTTTGGCTTCAAATTTTTTGGTTTTAGAAGAGTAAGAACCTTTATCTGTTTTCCAACTTAAATCAGAAAACAGAGCAAAACCTTCTGCATCACTTAAAAGATCTTTTCCTATCATTAAACGAGAATCAAACTCTATTCCAAATAAATTTAGTAAGGTTGGAAGGATATCAATTTCACTTCCTACTTTATTAATTTCTACTACTTCTTGATTATTATTCCAAATGATTAAATCGCTGTGATGGATTTCAAATGTTTCATCTCTTTTATATGATGATAATTCATTGATGTTAGATATATCTAGTGCATATGGATAATGATCTCCTACTAGACAGATTACAGTGTCATCTAATATTCCATCTTTTTCCAAATTGTCAATCAATGCTTTTACTGCCCTATCTAAATCAATTTGAGTTGCAACATAAGCTTTGGTGTTATCACTATAAGGAAGATCTTTTACTAAATCATAATATCTTTTATCTGGAGTAAGTGAGTAAGGTGCGTGTCCACTCATTGTAATGTAATATGTCATAAATTTATTTTGATCTTTATATTTAGGATAAGTCGCTTGAATCATTTTAATATCTTCTGGAGCATTTACTACTTTTTGCCATTCACAATCAGCAATTTTCTCTAATCCATTTTCACAAGCTAAAAAGTTTGGAAATCCTAATTCTGGCATTGTTTTGTTTCGTTCATAAAAATCATATTCCCAATTATGAAATGCATTTGTAGTATAGCCTTCTTTGGATAAGATATTTCCTAAAGAATATGGTAAATAGGCTTCTCCTTTGTGCCATTCACTAATAGTATCTGCACTCGGAATAAGAGCAGTCATGCTTTGGAATTCTCCACCTGTAGTACTTAAAAATACAGGTGAATAAAAGTTATTAAAGTGAAATCCTGAATGAATTAATTTGTATAACGTTGGAGTTAGTTTTTCATCTACTACTACTGAGTTAAATGATTCAGCTAAAATAAAAATCAAATTTTTTCCTTCAAACATTCCTGTATATTCATTTTTTTTCGTAGCTGTTGCATTACTAAAGTAAGAATAAACTGATTTAATATTTTCATCTTTTTCATTTGCAATTAAGCTTTCAAAGTCTATCTCTTGTTTATTATATTCTTCTTTTGTTTCGTTACTTGTATCTTTTTCTTCAAAAGCTAGTGATTCTTCAAAATGAAATAAAAGTCTTTGTATTTCTAATCTTTCTGCTGTAATAAAACCAAACATATTAATTGAACTTATTAAATCATTTTCTTTCCAATATAGTTTATATGCTGATTTTGATGTATTTTTTAATGGTAATAAAACTAATAAAATTAAGGCATATGTAGCAAATATAGCATAGGTTAAAGATTTTTTTTCAAAGTAAAATACTTTATCAAATTTAATTTTTTTTAAATTACATAGTAAGCAAATTAATGGAAAACATAAAATCATTACATTGGCGATATTTTTACCCAATGTTGAAAAAAAGATGCCAATAAAATCTAAAGCTCCTCCAGCCATGCTTGTTACTTGAATAGAAAATGGAATTGAAAATAGTGTAGTATAAATATAATTTCCAGTAAATATAAATGTTAATATAGATATAAAACTTACAATTACTATTTTATTTGTCTTTGCTTTTCCTAAACTTGATAAAAAAGTTAAGATAAGAGAAATTAGTAAAGTAAATAATGAAGTATAAAGTAAGCCAATATTCCAAATATTTGGATAAAAGAAAACTTTATGCCATAATTCTAAATACATAATAATGATAAAATATAATAATAATAATTTTAAGGTTTTTTTCATTTCTTACACCCACTATCATAATCTGTTTTTCGTCTATTTATTTTAACATAATCCATGTATTTTGTCGAATAAAGTAATGCTAAAAAAATAGATACCAAAAATGGAATCTATTCTTTTATTAAAGATAAATTTACTTTTTCTTTTCCTAAATCTATTTGATCAACATAGCACTTTACAATTTGACCAACGTGTACCACTTGTTTTGGGTCACTTACAAATTGTTTGCTCATTTTTGAGATGTGGATAAGTCCATCATTATGTAATCCTATATCTACAAAAGCTCCAAAGGATACAACATTACGAATGGTTCCTTCTAATTCCATACCTTCTTTTAAATCTTTTATTTCTAAAATATCACTTTTTAGTAGCACATTATCTAATTCATCACGTCGATCTAAGCCTGGGTGAATTAGTTCACTTATAATATCAGTTAAAGTGTAATGATCTGTATTTAGTTTTTTAGCCATTTCTTCAGATTTTAAATTAGATAAAGTTTCTTTAAATTCTTCTTTGTCAATATCTGATATATTTAAGTTGCATTCTTTTAATAGTCTATTAGCTATTTCATACGATTCTGGGTGGATTTTAGTACGGTCTAAAGGGTTAGTACTATCAGGCACTCTTAAAAAGCCAATACACTGTTCAAATACTTTATCAGACACTCCTTTTATTTTTTTTATTTCTTCTCTACTTTGAAATGGAGTTTTACTTTTATATTCCATAATTCCTTCAATTACTTTTTTATTTAAACCAGAAATATAATTTAAAATACTGGAAGATGCTGTATTTATATTTACTCCAATGTCATTTACAATTTTTTCTACAGTAAATGTAAGAGCACTTCCTAAATTTTTTTGATTTACATCATGTTGATATTCTCCAACTCCAATACTTTTTGGATCTATTTTTACTAATTCAGATAGAGGATCTTGAATTCTTCTACCAATAGAAATTGCACTTCTTTTTTCAACTGTTAAGTCTGGAAACTCACTGATTGCTAATTTACTTGCAGAATATACACTTGCTCCTGCTTCACTTACAATATTATATTTTACAGGTAACCCTTTTATTGATTCTGCAACAAAGCTTTCACTTTCACGAGAAGCTGTTCCATTTCCTATTGCAATTACATTCACATTGTATTTTTGAATTAAATTTCTTAATATTTCACAACTTTTTACTTTTTCATTTTTAGGTTCATGTGGATAAATAGTACTAATTTCTAACACTTCTCCAAAAGGATTTAATACTGCTAATTTGCATCCTGTACGGAAAGCTGGATCAAACCCTAGTACAACTGAGTTTTTAATTGGTTTTGTAATCAGTAAATTTTCTAAATTACTTTTGAAAGTCTCTATCGCTAAATTCTCAGCAGTTTCAGTAAGTTCTGATCTAATCTCCCTTTCAATGCTTGGTAATATTAAACGTTTTAAGGCATCTTTTATTGCATCTATAATATAACTTACAACAAAAGAATTAGGGTTTTTAATAGTTTTTGTTTGTAAGTATTCTATAATTTTATCTTTGTCATAATCTAGTCCAACTGATAGTATTCCTTCTTCTTCTCCTCGATTTAATGCTAATACTCGGTAATGTTTTATATATTTAATTCGATCTTCAAATTCATAATACATATCATACGTTTTCTTTTCATCGGTAGCATTCTTTTTTATTTTACTTGTAATTTTACCATTATTATATACAAAAGAACGTATCCATTTACGGTAATATGCATTATCACTATACCATTCACTAATGATATAGCAAGCACCTTCAACTGCTTTTTCTACTTCCATATTATAGCCACTTGCTAAAGATTCTATATTGCCATTCATTGGAAAACTCATCATTTTTTTTGCTAAAGGTTCTAAGCCTTGTTTAATTGCTTCACTTGCTTTCGTTTTCTTTTTCTCTTTAAATGGACGATATAAGTCTTCTACTTCTGTTAATTTTTCGCAATTACGAATCTCTTTTTCTAATTCTTCTGTTAAGAGATCTTTTTCTGCAATTAATCTTATTACATCTTCTTTCCTTTTTTCTAAATTGCATAAGTATTGATATTCTGTTTCTATGGTACGAATTTGTTCTTCATCTAGTGCTCCTGTAACTTCTTTTCGGTAACGCGCTATAAAAGGAATTGTTGCTCCTTCACTTAATAAAGATAAGACACTTTCTACTTGACTCTTTTTAATATTCATTTTATTTGCTAAATTTTCTATTATTTCCATTGTTACACTCCTTCAAAGAAAAAGATAGATTTCTCTATCTACTTTTTTAATCTCCTAACCCAAGCGTTGCGCTAATATTTTTTCCCATATCAGCAGATTGATCTTGGTCCGTATTTTTATAAGTTATTGTTAAGGTGAATTCTTTTGTTTCTCCAGCAGATATTTTAAGTCCTTCTTTTAGTATTTGTGATGATGTTATTGTACTTGGAAAAATAACATTATCACTTTCTGATATTATTTCGTTTAATCCATCATTTAGTGTTATTACTAAATCATTTTTATTCACAAAATTATTTACTGCAGAATTCCATAAAATATTATAAGTGATTGTGCCAGTTCCTTTATTATGTACTGTAAACTTTTTTACAATAGAATCTCCAGGAACTAAATTATTTCCTTTAATGGTTCCATCTCCCATTGTAAATTCAATATTGGCTGTTGTTAGTGATGAATTTGATTCATCTGGATCTCTATTTGTTAATGATCCTGTAAAAAATGCGTAAGTACTAAAAGCTATGATCGCGATTAATATTATTACAGAAACTACAAGGATTATGATTAGTTTCACGTTATTTTGTGATTCATTCTTTGTCATATGTTCACCTATTCTCTATATTTAGTATTATCTTAAATTATTTAGTTTTTGTCAATGTCTAGTCTTCTTCTATCATAATTTTTCCTTTTATTGTTTCTTCTTCATTTGATTCCTCATTAAGATATTTTATTATTAATTGACATTCTAATTCTTCTAATACATCAATTTCTGCTCCATCTATTAGAAGAATATCTTCATTTGGAAATATTTCTTGATGAATTTCTTCTATTCCATTGATTTTTAAATCGTATGTTAAAGATTCTAAATTTTTTAAAGTGTTTGAAACACCTTTTAAGCCTATGCTATAATTTTTCTTTTTTTGAGAATCATTTTTTATTTTAAAAGATAACATATTTTCTTTTTCTTTTGTATGAAAAAGAATCTCACCATTATTTTCTAAAGACACATGTAATTCTTCAGTAGATATTGTATTTTTTTCTTCTTTTTTCACAATAGAAACAATTCCAAATGCTATTATAATTATTAATATCAAGACACTTGCAACAAGTTTTACTTTATCTATAAGAGTTACAGTATTTTTGTTTACCTTTTTATTTTTCATAATAACACCTTTTATTTTTTTCTACTAAAACGAATTGCCGCAGTTGCTCCTTCTGAAGCAGCTGTAACAATTTGATAAACTTTTTTGATGATAATATCACCTGCTGCATAAATTCCTGGCACTTTCGTTTCAAAGTTTTCATCTACTTCTATATATCCGACTGGATTTGTAATTCCAAGTTCTTTGGCAAATTCTGTTTTTGGTGCATAACCAATATATACAAACATTGCACTTACTGGTAGTTCTTTTTCATTGTTAATAACAATACTTTTTAATTCATCATTATTCTCTTTTAATTCTGTTACTTGTGAATTATAAAGAATTTCAATATTTTCTTTTTCTTTTACTCTACTAACTAATTCTTCATCACCACGAAATTGATCTCTTCGATGGATTAAATAGATTTTATTTACAATATTTGATAGATAAAGTGCTTCTTGTAAAGCGCTATTTCCTCCACCTACGACAGCAATTTCTTTTCCTTTGTATAAATAGCCATCGCAAAGTGCACAAGTACTAATTCCTTTACCAATTAGTTTTTCTTCATTTGGAAGGCCTAATAAGATTGGACTTCTTCCTGTTGCGATTAATACATTTAAAGCTCGATATTCTGAGCATGTTGTTTTTACTATTTTTACATCATTTTCTAGTGATATATTTATTACTTCTTCCATTTTATAAGGAACTTGTAAAGCATTTACTTGATCAAATAACTGAAAAGCTAAATCTGGTCCTGTAATACTTTTGAATCCTGGATAATTTTCAATTTTATCAATGGTATTAATAATTCCTCCTGGACGCATTTTTTCAAGTAACAGTACATTACTGCCACTTCTTTTGGCATAAACTGCAGCACTTATTCCTGCAATTCCCATACCTATAATTATTGAATCATATGTCATTTTATAAACCTCCTAAAAACGAATTTCTTGATTATTCTGGTCTTTATATAAACCTTCAAATTTACTTTTTCTACTTAAAATCATAAATGCTAATAGTGCTATTACAAAAAGAGCAACTGATACTAGTTGAGCCATACGAAATCCTCCAAGCATTAGAGAATCTGTTCGTAATGATTCAATAAAGAATCTTCCGATGCTATACCACATTAGATATACACAGGATAGTTGTCCTACTTTCAAATATTTATAATGACGAACAAGAATTAAAACAATTACACCTATTATGCACCAAAGTGATTCATAGAAAAAAGTTGGATGATAATAATGGCCATTTTGATACATTCCTTGAATGATAATTTCTGGAATATGTAATCCTCTTAAAGATTCTAAACTTGCTTCTATTCCATGTGCTTCTCCATTAAAGAAGTTTCCCCATCTACCAATTGCTTGTCCAAGAAGAACAGAAACAGTTGCCATATCAGTTATTTTAAAAGTATTCACGTTATATTTTTTACAATATAAAGCAATGGAAATAAATCCAAAAAGAAGACCTCCATGAATTGCTAATCCGCCTTCCCAAATTTTGAAAATTGATAATGGATCTGATTGATATATGGACCAATTAAATACAACATAGTAAAGTCTAGCTCCAATAAAGCCACTAATTACTGCCCAAAAAAATAGATTAAACATAAAATCTTTTGGATAGTTGTACTTCGTAGCTTCTTTTTGTAATAATAAATATCCTAATATTACACCAAGTAGTATTAATACTGAATACCATTTAATATCAAACCCACCAATTGATAACATTACTGGATTCATAATAATACCCTCCTATCGTAAAGTAATTATATCATTATTTTGTCCAAAAAAAAAGAAGATACACTTTCTCTTACATAAGAAAAAAATGCTTATTTTACTAAGCTTCTTTTTCTACTACTACTTGATATAGCATAGTCTATAATTTCTTGATCATTTTTTAAATAAGGCATCTCTCTGTTTTTTCCTAAATCCAGTTTATTATCTTCTTTTTTATTATTTTCTATAGGAGGTGTAAGTAATGCATTGATCATTTCTAATGTTATTAGATCTAAATTGGTTTTATGTAGTGGATTTTTTACATCAGTTAATTTTATATAAGTAAATATTTTGTTAAAGAAATGTTTGTATGTAAATCCATAACCTATTACTTCATAATCATTTTGTAAGTGGACTAATAAATCTTCTTTGCTAGAAATCGTTATGATATTATTTCCTTTTTTTACTAAATAAGATATTATTGTTCCTTTTTTATTTTTAGGAACTTTTTTCGATTTTGTTACATTTTCATCTTCAAAATCTATAGCATTTTCGTAAATAGATATTTTATTATTTAATTGTACTTTAGTTCCTAATTCTAAATATCTATTTAACTTAATTCTTAACTCTTCTTGTCTTTTTTTACGACTATTTAATTTTTGGCATAAAATATCTTTTAATTTTAATTGTAATTCATCTGGAATTTGATATTTTTGAAGGTCTTTTTTATCAAGACATTCAATTTTCTTTTCTATTTTATCTAAATTTTCTATTTCTGCAATTTCCAAATTCAAAAAGATATGATTTGCTACATTTTCAAGCGCAAATAACTTTAATTGTTCTTGTAAAGATTCTAATTCATTTCTTGATGCAACTTCAAAACCTAATTCTTCTGTTTCTTTATTTAATAAACTAAAATAGAAAGGGAAAATATTTTCAGAAGGTAATACATGCATTTTATTATTTAAAATCTCAAGTGCTTTTTCATTCTTTTTCATTATAGCTATTTTCTTTTGTGCTTTTTCAATGTCTTTAATCCACTTTGAAACAAGTAAAGATTTATTAAAATCACTTAATCCTAACATTACTTTACTTTTTTCAAATGCATTTATTTTTTGCTGTATTTTTGTAATATACATTTGATCTAATACAGACAATTTTTCCATAAATTCTTGATTTAATTCTTTAACTTCAGGTAAATTTAGAATTTTCTCAAGTGTAATACGTAAAGCTTCTTTTTTTATTAGATTAATTAACTTTTGAAGGTCACTATCTGATAATTCATGTGCTAATTCATTATTTTTTCTAATACCTTCTATAGTTAAAAATTGTTCTAATACTTCATAATAAGATACATCTGCGTTTTCTAATGTACTGATATACATTTGGTATATCATTTGTTTTATTATTTCAGTATTTTGACATTCACTTTCTGAATCTTTATTTGAAATACTTTTATGATTCATAAGTGATAAAATACGTTTTTTTCCATATTCTTTTTTTAAATTTTTAATATTTTTTTCTTGTGCTTTAGTTAATTTTATATTTATAAAACGAATTACTTTTAAATAATTTAATAATTGTTCATAACTATTTAAGTTATCAACTGCCATACCTTTTTTTTGCTTCCTGTATTAATTCATCTAATGATTCTTTTGTTAATTCTTTTTGAAATGGCTTTATTATGTTTTTTAATTCAGATAACACTGTTTGCTGAAACTTTCCAAATTCTTCTTTTGTTATTATATTATTTCGTAAAAGCATTTGATAAGTTTCATAAGATATATGACTTAAATCAGTTATTAATCTTTCTACATCTTTTATATCATTCATTAATAAATTATAATCGTTCATATACTGCATTATAAAATTTTTGGCTAATTCTTGCATTTATAATCCCCCTTTATTACGGAGTACTATAATATATTTCATTATTTTTGTCAATTAAAAAGACACTTATTTTGTTAAGCGTCTTGATTTACCAGGATTTTGTAATTGATCTAATACTGATTGCATACCATCTTCAATAACAATATCATCTCCAACAAAGAATCCTTCATAATCTTTATCATTTGTTGAATATTTATTTAAAGTTCTTGCTCCGACATAAGTTGCATCGTGATTAACAATTAAATCAGCAGCTTCATTAATATCATGATACAATTTTTGATTTCCTTCAGAATCACGAATTATCCAAGCATCCGCTCTTCTTTCTAAATCATAATCATTATGTGAATTATGATAAGAAGTTGAACCTTTTCCTTCAGCAATTTGATCCATTGATTCAAAAATTTGAGCATCTTTAGTAATGTTATATGTACATTTTGTACCTGGCATAGCATTTAACACTTCTGCTATTTCATTATCCAATTCTATACGATCATTATTAATATAAATATGATTCTTTGTTGATTGATTTTTTACATTTTCTAAATTATTTTGCATTCCTGCTAATAAATCTGATTTATCGTTAGTAAGGTTATTGTCATTTCCTGCTACTATATCAGCTTCTATTTGAGTATTAGTTTTACTATTATCATTAGCTGCATTGCCACCAAATAGTTTTGGAATACCAAAGAATGCTGCTATAACTCCAGCTGTAACTCCTGCAGCAAATAATGCTTTTTTCCATTTTTGTTCTAACATTTGTCCTAATGAAAGTTTTTCTTTAGCAGCAACTTCATTTGGTTTTACGTATGTATATGATGGACTAAAGAAATTTTTAAAATTAAATTTTTATCCAACTAATTCATATCCTTTTCTTAAATACTTTTCTAAATCTACAGTCGCAGTTAATTCTAAGACTTCATCATCTTTTTTTACAATATATCCGTCAATAATTCCCTTTTTATTCTTCTTAACTATTTTATCATTAAGAGCATTATTTTTCATAAACTCTTTTTCATTTTGATACATTGAAACTTCTTTTGTTAAAACCACTTCTGTTCCGATCTTTAAATACTCATTTTGTTCTTCTAGTTTACGTAATTCTTTTTCTTCTTCAATTTTATTTATAGCAATATTTTTAACTGTTTCTTGAAGTTCTTCTGGTACTTTATATGGTGCAAAATCCTCTGATTTTAAATTATTAATTTTATTTTTCAATTCATCTAGATTATCTACTTCGTACATATTTAGATCCTCTAAAATACGAATTGCAATTTCATCTAAAATATATTCTTTTAATCGATCTTTTACTATTTTTAATGCGTCTTCTTCAATTTCTTCAAATCCTAAATCTTCTTTTGTCATATCATCAATAGATGTATAGAAAGGCATTAAATCTTCTGCTTTCATAGATTTTATTTTTTCATCCCATTGACTTAAAACTTCATAGATTTTTGTTTCACTTAATTTTATTGTTTCTAAATCTTTTCGTAATTTTGTAATTAAAAGCATTTTATTAAATTCTGTTAGACCTAACATTTCTTTACTTGCTTGGAAGTCGTCTAAGATTCTTTCTAATTTATCAAATTCTTCTACACTAGTTTTGTTAACTTCATCATAAAATTTTGTAAGGAATTTTTCTACTTCAGGATTTTCTAAAATTTTATCTAATGTAATATCTACTGCAGCTTTTTGAATTTCTTTTATTAATGCCTCAATTTCTTCATTACTCATACTTTGAGCTTCATTATGATTTTCTCTTATTTCTTCAACAGTTAAATGTTTTTGTAACTCTTCAAAATAAGATTCATCTGCAGCTTTTAATGCATTTATATATCTTTCTAAAATTATATTTCTGTTAAATTTTGCAAGTAAGTCTTGTTGCATTTTCTTATATTCAATATTTGTAATTCCTAAACGATTTTTTACTTCTTCTGTCAAGAACTCTCCAGAACTAATTTTAGCAATTAACGCATCTTTTTCTTCTTTACTTAAATGATCATAATCAAATGTATTAAATACTTCTACTAATTTTTCATAATATTTTAAATTTTCAAAATTACTAAACTTTTGATTAAATTCATCTTTAAAGATATTTAACATTTCCATAATTGTATTTTGATTCCAATTATTCTTTTGAAAATATATTTCTAATTTTTCTAACATTTTAGTTAATATGCTATCATAGTTTTCAGCATTAATTGATTCTTGTGGAACTTCATTTAATAATTCTTGTATAAATTCAGTATAACCAGAAGGTGTCATACTTGTATTCATTGTAACATATGGATATTGTACACATAATTCAATTAAAAGTTGATTTCGTATCTCTTTTAACATATTATCGGTAACATTTTTATCCTCGATTACATAAGAGACTTTACTTGCAAAATTTTCTAGAGAACTTTGATTTATCTCTTCATATAAGCTTTTAGCTTCCAAATCAGACAAACGATTCAAATCAAAATATGTGATAATGTCATTCATTATTGAAGAGAATATTCTAGAGTCTATAAAATTGCTTATTTCTTCAATTGCTATTTTTCTAAATTCAGGATAATTTAAAATATTAATATTTTTTTCTTTAAAGAATGTTTCAACTTCTTGTGCTTCTAAGGTATTAATTCCCTTTATAAATTCTTCACAATCTCTTTTTATTGTTACATCTAAATCAAAATGGTCTTTATATCTTTCTAAGAATTCTACAACTAAAGATTTTAAATTTAAATCATCTTCTTTTTTGGTCAAATTCTTTTTTATTTCATGCATCTTAAATAATAATTCATCTTTTAATTCTTCTAAATCTTCATCAGATAAATTAATATCCATTAAGTGATTATTTAATCTGTAACGAAATTCAGTGATTGATTCTCTAGCAATTTCATTATAAATCTCATTTACTTCTTCTGATCCTATTTTTGCAATGTTTAACTTTGTAAGCATAACATCACAGATTATTCTTATATCTTTAATACGTTTTTGTTCAAACTTTATAACCTTTTCTACCACTTCTTCGTTAAGAACTAAATCGTGTAATTCAATATAATCTTCTGGCTCTACATTATTTTTTCTTGCAAACTCATTCAAATAAATTAAATATTCTGAAATTAATTGTGGATTATTTCCATCAATAGAACTTCTTAATTTGTCAAGATCCTCTTCGTTTGTTAGATCTAATCCATTCCTTTTAATAAATGATATAATAAATTCTACTGCAATATTTTCTATCATGTTTTCTTTTGTATTCATCAACAAATCCCCCTTTTGTTTGCATGTATATTAATACATTTTTCTTATTTTGTCAAATAAAACGTTAAAAAGCGAAAAACTATACATTTTTTTTCACTTATTTTTCATTTAAATATCGTTTTAACCATTGACCTGTATATGATTCTTTTACTTTGCTTACCGCTTCTGGAGTCCCTGTTGCTACAATCGTTCCTCCACCTGAACCGCCTTCTGGTCCTAAATCAATAATATGATCTGCAACTTTTATAATATCTAGATTATGTTCAATTACTAAAACAGTATCTCCATTATCTGCAATTCGGTTTAAAATGGATAATAATTTCTTTATATCTGCACTATGTAGTCCTGTAGTTGGCTCATCTAATATAAATAAACTCTTTCCCGTAGCTTTCTTTTGTAGTTCTTTTGCCAGTTTTACACGTCCTGCTTCACCACCTGATAAGGTTGGGGCACTTTGACCAAGTTCTATATAAGTAAGTCCTACATC
>CAJUNF010000012.1:23106-34709 GCA_910587775.1 uncultured Bacilli bacterium
ATCTAATTTTTGTTTGATTTTTGGAACATTTTCAAAAAATTCTACGGCTTCATTTACTCGCATATTTAAAACATCTGAAATATTTTTACCTTTAAATTTAATATCCAACGTTTCACGATTATATCTTTTTCCTTTACAAACATCACATGGAACATAAACATCTGGTAAGAAATGCATTTCTATTTTTTTTACACCATCTCCCCAACAAGCTTCACATCTTCCACCTTTTACATTAAATGAGAATCTTCCTTTGTCATAACCTCTCATCTTACTTTCTTTGGTTGATGAAAATAAATCTCGTATGTCATCAAATACGCCGACATAAGTTGCTGGATTACTTCTTGGTGTTCTTCCAATAGCATCTTGCGTAATCATAATTACTTTATCAATGTTTTCTAATCCTTTTACTTCTTTACATTTACCTGGAATTTCTTTTGAACGATAAAGGTTTTGAGCTAATGTCTTATATAAAATTTCGTTTACTAGGGTGCTTTTTCCTGATCCAGATACTCCCGTAACACAAATAAATTTTCCTAAAGGAAATTTTACATTAATTTTCTTTAAGTTGTTTTCTTCTGCTTTTACAATTTCTAAGAATTTGCCATTTCCTTTTCGTCGTTTTTTTGGAACTTCTATTTTTTCTTTTCCACTTAAATATCTTCCAGTTAAACTATCTGGATTTTTCATAACCTCACTTGGTGTTCCAGCAGCAACTACATGACCACCTTCTGTTCCAGCACCTGGACCAATATCTACCAAAAAGTCACTTTCTAACATTGTATCTGTATCATGTTCTACTACAATTAAAGTATTTCCAAGGTCTCTCATTTCTTTTAGAGAATTGATTAATTTTTCATTATCTCTTTGATGTAGTCCAATACTTGGTTCATCTAAAACGTACAAAACTCCCGATAATTTACTTCCAATTTGTGTTGCTAGACGTATACGTTGACTTTCTCCGCCAGATAATGTTCCAGCTTTTCTATTAAGTGTTAAATATTCTAATCCAACATTTTGTAAAAATTCTAAACGATTATTAATTTCTTTTAGTAAAAGACGACTAATTTCTTCTTGTTCTTTGTTTAATTTTAAAGCTGTTAAAAATTCAGATAAATCTTTAATGCTCATGCATGTCATATCATAAATATTTTTCTTATTGATATAAATGGATAAAATACTATCTTGAAGTCTAGATCCATGACATAAAGGACAATCTTGTTCTACCATAAATGTCTCTAGCCACTCTCTTACCCAAGCACTTGAAGTTTCCATGTATCTTCTTTCTAAATTATTTATGACACCCTCATAATAATCTTTGCTATATCTTACATTTCCATTTTTTGATACATATTTAATTTCTATTGGTTCTGGTGTTCCAAATAAAATAATATCTAACTTTTCTTTTTTTAAATCTTTTAGTGGAGCATCCATATCAATTTTATATTTTTCACAAACTGCTGCAATGGTTGTATTATGAATATTATTATCTAAATTATAAGCTACTATCGCTCCTTCATTTAGACTTTTTTCTTTATTTGGAATAATTAAGTTCTCACTAATTTTTAATTTTGTTCCTAACCCTTTACATTCTGGACAAGCTCCATAAGGAGAGTTAAAAGAAAACATACGTGGCTCTAATTCACCGATAGAATAATTACATTTTAAACAAGCATAGTTTTCGCTCATCAAAATCTCTTCACCATCTATTATGTGAATTAAAACTAACCCTTGTGCTAATTTGGTACTTGTTTCAATTGCTTCAAAAATACGACTTCTTTCTTCTTCATTTATTACAACACGATCTACTACTACTTCAATATTATCTTTAATATTTTTTTCTAATTTGATTTCTTCATCTAAACCATACATAGTACCATTTACACGAACTCTAGTGAACCCATCAGTCCTTAAAGTATCTAATAAATCTTTATGAGCACCTTTTTCTCCTCTTACAATCGGAGCTAAAATTTCTAATTTTGTACCATTTTCTAAGTCCATTATTTTATTTGTCATTTCATCTATACTTTGAGAAGTAATAGGAATATGATGTTTTGGACAGTAAGGTGTACCAATTCTTGCAAATAAAAGTCTAAAAAAATCATAAATTTCTGTAATAGTTCCTACTGTACTTCTTGGATTTTTATTCGTAGTTTTTTGATCAATGGAAATACTTGGTGATAACCCTTCTATAGAATCTACATCAGGTTTTTCCACATTACCAATAAATTGTCTTGCATAAGCACTTAAGCTTTCTACATATCTTCTTTGGCCTTCTGCATAAATCGTATCAAAAGCCAAACTACTTTTTCCTGATCCAGATACTCCTGTCATTACTACTAATTTATTTTTTGGAATCTCTATATCCACATTTTTTAAATTATTTTCCCTTGCTCCTTTAATAATAATTTTATCCATAATGCACCTCTAAAACTAATTTGAACTGTTTCTTCTTTTTCATGCATTTAATATAGCATACGATTGTTTGCTAGTCAATCAAAAAGAAAAGAACATTTTAGTTCTTTATCTCATTTTCTTCTATAGATACTTTATTTCCGCTTAAATCATATTGTTCATAAATCAGTTGATCTTCTTGTTTTTTTCCTACTAATAACATACCATCTTCTTTTAATTTAACATCATTAAATTCCTTTTGATCTAAGAAAAAGTTCCAATTCGCATTTAATATTTGATAAGTTTTGGCATTATTTTTTTCTTTTTCTAATAAATAATAAGTTGCTTTCTCATTTTTTAATTCTATTATTTGATATGTTTTTTCTTCTTCTAATTTATCATAATTCCATAAAATTTCTTTCGTAAAACGATTCCATACATTAAACTTTTTTTCTTCTTTTTTTATTTCTAATATAATCTGATCATTTATTAGTTTGAATTCATGTTTTTGAAATTTTGTTAAAAGAGATGTTTGTGCTAAATCATAAAACGCAGTCTCTTTTGATTTATTTATTAGTTCTAAGCCAATTAATTGATTATCCCATTTTATAAATTTTACATCATTAACTGTTTCTTCTGTTTTAATTTGCTCTTTTGATTTCGTTACATAATTATAGAGATATAATTCTTGATCTAATAACACTTTTTCATTATTTTCTTTATCTGAATAAATTCCTTCACAAGTTTCATTTGAGCACTGATAGGTGTGAATAATTCTTTGTTTACTTCCATCTTTTGTCCATAAAATAGTATCATTTGATTCGTATAAATAAAGCTCATTATATTTTTCTTTTTTGCCAAGCCTTACCATTTCTTCGTGAATATATCCATCAATAATTAAATTAGCTAATTCTTCTGCAGTCTCTTTATCAAACGGAAGAAGATAATATCTTTTATTTTTCCCATTATAAATCGTTAGTCCTTCTTCTGTTGGTTTTTCTTTTCTTTCTTTTAATCCTTTTAATATTTTTCGTAGTAGTTTTATAGATTTGTAATCTGTTTTTTCTAAAAATAAGGAATTTTGATATCCTTCTCCCACTTCTACTTTTTCGATTTTACCACTTTGATTATAAAAATTGTAGGTAATATCTTGAGCATTTTCATAGTTAAAAGAAACTGTGAAAAGTATACCATTTTCCAAAGTTTTTTCATGTACAAAGAATAGAATACCAAAAAAAAGTAGAATTGTTCCTATGAATGCTAATAGTAAATAAAGGCCTTTTTTGCTTTGCATCGTTTCACCTCAACTACATGATGACAGTATCATATCATAACTCTTTAAGAAAAAGAATAGTTACCAAAAGGAATTTGAAAAATTTACTTTACTTTTCTTTTTTGAATTTGATATACCATTTTTAAAGATATTTTCCATGGAATAAAACGATTTAAAAATAATCCTATTTTTGTAAAAGTATCTGGAATAATTAATAATTTATTTTTTAAGGTTTTATCAATTGCAATTCTAGCTATTTTCCTAGCATTTTCTTCTTCAATATTAAAAGTACCTTTTGCCACTTTATTAAATTCGGTTGCTACAGGTCCTGGACATAAAACGCTAATAGTTACATTACTCTTCATTTGCTTTAGTTCTTCGTACAAAGCAAGAGATAATTTTGCTACATAATTTTTTGTAGCATAATAGGTATTTAATCTTGGACCTGCTAAGAATCCTGCTGCAGAAGCAACATTTAATATTGTACCTTTATCTCTTTTTATAAAATCTTTTAAAAACAATTTCGTCATAATATGATAAGCTTTAATATTTAAATTAATCATTTCTAGTTCTCGTTCTAAATTCGTCTTTGAAAACATTCCGAATAATCCAAATCCAGCATTATTGATTAATAGATCAACATTTTCCTTACTGACATTTTCATAGAGTTTATAAATATTTTCTTCATTAGCTAAATCATAATCAAAAATAGTTACTTTTGTAGAAAGTGTTTTTTTTAATTCTTCTAATCTTTCTTTTCTTCTAGCTACTAAAATTAAGTCATAACCAAGTTCACTTAAATAAATAGCCATTTCTCTTCCTAAGCCACTACTAGCTCCTGTTATTAATGCAAGCATATTATCACCTATTTTTAGTATATCTTGATTTTAAGATTTATCCCACAAAAAAAAGAGCTTTTATGCTCTTTTCTCCAATGTATCCATTAAATTTGGCAACATTTGCTTCTTACGAGATACTAAATCTTTAATAAATGTACCTTCTTCTAAATCAGGAATATTAAAACTATCTGCTACTATTTCTTTCGCATCTGTGTTAAATAAAACATAAGAACCATTACTTATCACATCTGTAATAAATAATGTAACAATTCCATATTCACCTTTTGCTATTTCATCTAATTTAGCAACATAATCGTGAATATTTTCTTTTATACTTGCAAAATCCATAGTAATAATTTGACTAATGCCTAATGTAGTATTACCAACTTTATAAGATTTGAAGTCTTGGTAGAATACTTCTTCAATGCTCATTCCTTTAATTGAGCTTGCTTCTGTAAGCATTTGTTTACCATATGCTTCTATATCTATTTGGGCTATTTTTGCTAAATCATTTGCAGCTTTACGATCTTCTTCTGTTGTAGTTGGACTTTTAAAAATCAATGTATCTGATAAAATAGCAGAAACCATTAATCCAGCTATATTTTTGGGAATTTCTACATTATATTCTTGAAACATTTTATAGATAATGGTACAGGTACAACCTACTGGCATAGAACGGAAATTAATTGGAATAGAAGTACCAATTGCTCCTAAATTATGATGATCAATAATCTCCTCAATTTGTGCTTCTTCAATTCCAGAAACACTTTGTTCTAAATTATTGTGATCTACTAAAATTACTTTTTGCTTTTCATATTTTTCAACATCTGTAACTTTAATTAATCCTAAACACTCATTTTTCTTATTTACAATAGGATAATTTGTATGTCCAATTTTGTTTGCTAAATCGATAAATTCTGTACGGTAATCTGTATCATTTACTGTTACTGGCGAATTGTTTACAACAATATTTTTGACATAATTACTTAAGGTAATTACATTTCCAGCTGCAAAAGTATCCATTGAAGTCAAAATAATATTTACTTTATTGTTCTTTGCTTTTTCTAGCAAATCTTCTGTCATATTATGATTTCCAGTTAAAACAATTAATTTTACTTTTCTATCAATTGCATGATTTAAAACCTTATAACGATCCCCAATAATTAAAATACTATCTTCTTTTAATATCGCTTCATCAAATATTGTTTGACTTTGATATCCACCAATTAAAACATTTCCGCTTATTTCTTCATTAAATCTTAGAACTTCTTTTGCATCTAATGTTTTTAATAAATTATCAAAAGATGTATTAATTTGAGATTTCACACCATTCATTAAAAGTGTTGCTATTTCTTTTAAAGTTACAAATCCTGTTAGATTATTTTCTTTTCCAATGATTGGTAGTGCAGTCGCTCCTTTTTCATGCATTCCATTCATTGCATCTTTTACTGATTCTGTTTCTCTTGCAAAAATACTTTTGTTAAATTCAATATTTCTTAATTGTACTTTTACGTTATTTAAATACTCTGGCTCTTTTACATTAAAATAATCTAAAACAAATTTACTTTCTTTATTAATGTGTCCGAGTACACGTGGAGTTGTATTTTCTCCTAATTGATTTTTTAGGTATGACAAACTAATACTTGCACATACACTGTCGGTATCTGGATTTTTATGTCCAAAAACAAATACTGATTCCATATATAAAACCTCTTTCGTTAAAAAAGTATAGCACAATATAAAATAATTTCCTAGTTTTTCTTGTTTCTTCTTTTGGTTTGTGATAACGTAACTATTAAGTTGAGGAATTTATATATGCAAAATGTTGATCAGTTACGAAATGAAATTTTAAATCATAAAGAGGACATATGTCAAAAGAAATTTAAATCACCTTATTTTAAAGATTTTTTAAGTGTTGGTTTTTTAGATTTCTTTTTACTTAGTTATGGAAATGTTGTCACTTTTGAACATCAAGAGAATATTATTAAATCACTTGAGCAAGGAAAAAGCTTTGAACACTTTTTTGAGTATTTCTCTTATCAACTGCAAGTTACATTTGATGATCTTTTAGATATTTTCTTTCTTGCCATGAATACAATGAAAAATAGTAGTAAATTCATGCGTCTTTATATTATGCATATTTCTAATATATGGAAAGTAGAATTACTTTATACCGTTCCACATTATTTTGATTACATTGCTTCTTATGCAGTTAATCCAGATACTTGGAGAGAAATATTAGATATTATGGTTAGTACTGCTTGTGAGGTTAATTCACAAGATTATTATTCTTTACTTGAGTTTCTTCAAAGCCAAATACAATTTTTTACAGAAGATATTAAACAATCTATTTGGATGACTATAGGACTAGAAATTGGCATTTCACTTTATAGTCCTACAAATAACAAATATAATTATTTAGCTTTTGTTAATTGGATAGAGCAAGAAATACAAAAGAAAAAAGCACAAAATCGTGCTTTAAAATCGAATTAAGATTGTTCACTTTTCATTTCAAATAAGATATCTCGCAGTTCCATAGCTCTTTCAAAATCCAAATTCTTAGCTGCTTTCTTCATCTCTTCTTCGACACGAGCAATCATGTCGATTTTTTCTTTTTTAGATATCTTTACTTTTTTCTGTTCATTTTTTACTTCATTTGTTACAACATCTTTTATAGCCTTCATTATTGTTTTAGGTGTGATATTATGTTCTTCATTATAAGACTTTTGAATTTCACGTCGACGTTTTGTTTCAGTAATCGCTATTTGCATTGCTTCTGATATATTATCTGCATACATAATGACATGGCCATTTTCATTTCTAGCACATCGTCCAATTGTTTGAATTAAACTTCTACTACTACGTAAGAATCCTTGTTTATCAGCATCTAAAATACAAATTAAACTTACCTCTGGTATATCTATACCTTCTCGAAGAAGATTAATTCCTACAATGCAATCGTACATTCCAGCTCTTAAATCATGAATAATCTTTAATCTTTCTAATGTTTTTACTTCATTATGAAGATATGCAACTTTAATATTCATTTCTTTTAAATAATTGGTTAGCTCTTCACTCATTCGTATAGTTAAAGTTGTAATCAATACTCGTTCATTTTTTTCTATACGTTTTTTTATTTCACCAATAATATCATCAATCTGCCCTTCACTTGGCTTAATTTCAATTGTTGGATCTAATAATCCTGTTGGACGTATTACTTGTTCTACAAACTTATTTTCTACTCGTTCTATTTCATAATCTCCAGGTGTTGCTGAAACATATATTGCTTGATTTATTTTATTTTCAAATTCATCATATTTTAATGGTCTATTATCTAAAGCACTTGGAAGACGAAATCCATAATCAACAAGAGTTTGTTTTCTCATTCTATCTCCATTATACATTCCTCTTACTTGAGGAAGCGTTACATGTGATTCATCTACAACAAGTAGAAAATCTTTTGGAAAGAAATCAATTAAACAAGTTGGAGTTTCACCCTCTTCTCTTAGAGCAAGGTGACGAGAATAGTTTTCTACACCACTACAAAATCCAGTTTCTTTAAGCATTTCAATATCGTAATTGGTTCTTTCTCTTAACCGTTGTTCTTCTAATAATTTATTTTGACTTTTTAATTCTTCTAAACGAACTTTTAATTCTCTTTCAATACGACTAATTGCTTCTTGCATTTTTTCATCACTTGTTACGAAGTGACTAGCAGGAGAAATCGTAATACTTTTTTTGTCGCTTACAATGGCTCCTGTTACTGGATCAAATGTGCATAAGCGTTCTACTACATCTCCAAATAACTCTATTCTAGTACCATTTGCATGTTCATTTACAGGAATTATATCGATAATATCTCCACGAACCCGAAATGTTCCTCGGTGAAAATCTATATCACTTCTTTCATAAGTCATATCTATTAGTTTATTAATAATATCATTTCTTTTTATTTTATCTTCTAGTGATAAAATTAACATCTTTTTTTGATATTCCTCTTTTTCTCCAATACCATAAATACATGAGACACTAGACACTACTATAACATCGTTATGATTAATTAGTGCACTTGTTGCAGCATGGCGTAATTCATCAATTTCATCATTGATGGAAGAATCTTTTTCAATATATGTATCACTACTTGGAACATATGCTTCTGGTTGATAGTAATCATAATAGGATACAAAATACTCTACATGATTATTTGGAAAAAGTTCTTTTAATTCTGCATAAAGTTGTCCTGCTAGTGTTTTATTGTGAGCAAGAACTAACGTTGGTTTATTAACTTCTTTTATGACATTTGCAATTGTAAAAGTTTTACCTGTTCCTGTTGCACCTAATAATACTTGTTCTTTTTTTCCTTTTTTAATTCCATTTACTAGTTCGTTTATAGCCTGTGGTTGATCTCCACTAGGCTTAAACTTTGTTACTAATTCAAACATTTGGTCCTCCTTGCTTTAACTATTTTTTATTATTCATTTTAAACTTTATCACTATTTGATATCTAAATTTACAATGCTGCTATAAATTTTATCGTCAGGGTAATCCTAAATCTTCTTCTCATCTAAATATTTAAACATTCTTGGTAACATTTTTTTCTATCCAATAAACATTTGTTCTTATAATGAATTTTATCACTTACAATAAGAGAATGCAATAAGGTGCTATTATAAATACAAAAATAGCACTAAATTCTGTGCTATATCTGTTAAACTAATAATCCTTTTTGAAGCTCAAATGAATAGCTTAATGTTTTACCCATCATATCATTTCCTGTTTTACAATCCATCCAGATTAAAAAATCATGTTCTCTTATTTCCCCTTTTATTGTATCAGCCGAAATATTAAAATAAAAATAATCTGCATCATCCGATAAGTAAATATCTTCTAATTTCTTTATCTTTTTATCTAAGGCAATATTTAAATAATGATAATCTAAGGAAGATGATTTGCTTACTTTCATTAAAATAGTATAATCTTCTTTTGTTTTTGTTTCATTAATTAAATTAATCTTTGTCGGTTTTAGAAGATTTAAAGCATCAGTATCTTTTAAAGGAAACATAGGGCCATTTGCAAATTCTTCTACTTTTAATTGCGTATAGTTTGCATTTTCAAAAAATGCTGCTGTTGTCATGACTTCTTTTACTTCTAACTTTTTCCATAATGGAAAGCTAATCATCATAATTGCTACCATAATAGAAATTTCTAGTAACTTCCAGTGAATAATCTTATCTATCTTTTTCATATTCCTAGTATTCCCCCTAAAGTTAATGGATATACTATCATATTTTTTTTAAATTGCAAAGAAAAACACACTAAGGTGTGTTATTCATGTTTTTTCTCTTGTTTTTACGTTTCCTTTTTTTCTCGCTATAATCATTATTATGAAATGTTTTCGTATTTTCTTCATTATCAACTTTTAATTTTGGCAATTCAAATTTAACTGCTTTTTCTTCTACTTTCAATGGTTTTATTGATGTAACTTCTTTTAATTTACGATTTGTTGGCAATGGATCTGGTTCATTTTCTTCACGATCAATTTTATAACGTTTTTGCAATTCTTTCTTGATTTCTTCTTTTTTAATTTCTTCTTTTTTTACTTTTTCTTCTTCTGATTGCAAAGCAGTATTTACTTTCTTCTTTGCACCAGTTAATTTTAATATTTTTAAAATATCATTTAATATGATTAATACTGCTGGAACTACAACAACCAATAACCAGCCAGATTTTGTTGATAAGAATTGTTGAATTCTTCCTAATTGAGGAATTTTCACAATAACTTTTCCTAATACGTTTTTAAATTGTACTGTTGTAGAATCTGGAGACATATTATTATCTCCTTGTGTTTTATATTCAACACCATTTTCTGTATCTACTAGTGCTACAACACGGTGAGTTATTGTTAAACCTTTTGAAATAGAACTAGTTGAGATAAAGGTGATAATGTCTCCTACTTTGATTTCACTTGGACTACTTACTTTTTTATCTACAATTACATCATACACTTTTAAATTTGGTTCCATACTAGGACTTACGATCGTATAAAGACCGATTGTTGGAGAAAATTGTTCTCCTTTGCTAGCATAGATTTTATTCGCCACAAAATAATAAAGTAAGAAAGCGGCAATTAAAACAAGGATAGTTAGAACGGTCCATGAAATGATATTAGCTATAAATTTGAAAGTTTTTTTAAAACTATTATAGTTCTCCCTCATGTTACCCTTCCTATTCTATAAATATTATAAGCGAATGCCAATAAAAAGACAAGTTATTCTTTTGTCAAACAAAAAAGAACAATTTATATTGTTCTTAGTTTACGGCTTCTATTTCAATTTTAGCATTGAATGTTTTTCCTTGATTAGCGTTTTGTGATACATTTGTTTCCAAGAATTCATAATCTATTTCATAATTGTAAACCATTCCTGCTGGAATTATTACATTCTTCATTAAATATGCATCTGATGATGGTGCTACTTCACGCAATTTAATACTGCTTCCATCTCTTCTTAATGAATAAACAAAATCACTTGCTGGATTAAAGGTATTTGTAACATTTGCTAATTTTATATTAAATACCATAGTACGATTTGAATTATTATTAATAGTAAATTTCATCGTTTCTTTCCAACCTGGACTTATATTAGATACCTTAATTCCATTTAGATAATTAACAAATAGAATAAAGTTTTTGTCTGTATTAATATCTATAGAATCAGATCCTGTACTTCCTGATGTACATTTTACATTACATTTTCCATCATTATCAGTATCAATTTCTTTATCTGGTTTTCCATCACCATCTGTATCAACATTTAAATCTGGTTTTCCATCGCCATTAATATCAATATTAATATCAGGGAATCCATCATTATTGGTATCACAATTTAAATCACATTTTCCATCATTATTGGTATCTTGATTCATTAAATTATCATCTGGTTTTCCATCACCATCTGTATCTATATTGATATCTGGTTTTCCATCTTTATCGGCATCAATGTTAATATCTGGTTTTCCATCGCCATTTGTATCAATGTTGATGTCTGGTTTTCCATCTCCATCAATATCAATATTTATTTCTGGCCATCCATCTTTATTTG
>CAJUNF010000013.1 GCA_910587775.1 uncultured Bacilli bacterium
CACTAACAATATATCACATTTTACTCATTATTTCTAATCATTTATAACACAAAAAGCAAAAGATTTTCTCTTTTGCTTACGAGACATACTCTCCATAATAAGATTGCATTTTCTTTAATCCTCTTTTTTCATATCTTGAAACCATAACTTGTGTCATATTCATAACTTTCGCAGTTTCACTTTGAGTCATATCACCAAAATAACGGTATGTAATAATTTTTTTCTCTTCTGGATTTAAAGTTTCATTCATACAATCCTTCAAAGTTAGTGTATCATCTAAATTTTCTTCCTTTTCATTAGGAATCGTTTCATGATAATCTCTAGTTTGATCATCTTGAGAATCCATACTAACCATAATACGAGATCCAACTTCTATAATTTGTGAAACGCTATTAGGATCTAATTCTAAAAAACAAGCAACTTCTTCATTAGTAGGAATCTTATGAATTTTTTGTGCTAAAGTACTTCTTGCTATTTCAATTCTTTGATAAGCTTTTAAAATATCTTTGCTTACCTTAATACTTTGGTTTTTATAAACCATTTGATACATTTCACCATAAACATATTCATAAGCGTAAGTAGAAAATTTAGTAGTACCATTTTTTTTATAATTTTGATAAGCTTTAACAATTCCTAAAGCACCTGCTTGGTACAAATCTTCAGAATCTACCCCATAAAAATTTTTAGCAATTTTAAAAATTAACCATTCATTTAACTTTACTATATCTGCTGTTTCCATGATTTCACCTAAACCTTTAAAATATCTAATGCTGTTAATTCTGTATCTGTTTCTTTAATACGTAATCTCTTCACTTCTTTTTTTAAATGATCTGGTACTTCACACAAATAAATTGATCCTTGATTTACTTTCATTGCATGTTTACTTCGAAGTAAACAATCTAATCCTGATTCATCTACCTTTAAAACAGAAAATAAATTATATACTAAATATTTAATCCGATGTTTTAATAAAACGGGAGTTAAATAATTATTAATTTTATATGTATTTTTTCTAGTCAAATTTCCATCAAGTCTTACAAACAAAACACCCTTACGATATTCTAAGTCCATATATAACATGATTTATTTTGCTCCTTACAATAAAAATATAGAGCAAAAAAAAACAAGGTGATACACCTTCGACAAAACAAGATAAAACTTTATAAAATTTTCTTTCGAATATTGTCTAAATCAGTACAATATTGCTGAAAATATCTAATAAATATAATGAATCCCTTTTAGGAATCAATATGATAAGAATCTAAATAAGCTTGATATATTCTACTATACTTACTTTTTTTAATCGAATGTAGGCAAGAAAAAAGTCAAGAATTACTTGACCTTTAAAATCTCTTTTATTTTTTGTTCTGCTTTTTCTACACTTTCTTGATCTGGAATCATTACATAAGTAGTAACTCCAGACATAGAATAAACATGTTTATTTCCATCAGTTCCTTCCAAAATATTATTAGATATATTCCAAGAAGACCCAGCATCAATTTGCTTTTGTAAAAAAGACATCAATTCATCAAAACTTAAATCTGTATCAAAACTTCCATCTAAAGCATTTAAAATAGTAGTATAATTCTTTAAAATAGATGGACTTGCAATCTTCTGAATTAAAGCAGATAAAACTTGTTGTTGATGTAATGCTCTAGTCCGGTCTCCTAGTACAAAACTTTTTCGTTCTCTTGAATATGCAAGTGCTTGCTTACCATTTAAATGATTTAATCCTTCTTTAAAATGATAAGTAACCCATTCATTAATTGGTTCATCATAGTAATGAGCTGTAAACTCTTCTTCATTTGTAATATCAATACCATCTACGGCTTCTACTAAATTAACCAAAGAAGAGAAATTGATTTTCAAATAATAATCAATATTAGTATTTAATAATTTTTCTAAAGTTTTCATAGATGTATCAATACCATACAAACTTGCATGAGTAAGCTTATCTTTTGCATCCGTCATTCCTTCCAAAGAAACATAATAATCTCTTGGAATACTTGTCATTAAAACTTGATGAGTAATGGGATTAATTGTTAAAATCATATTGACATCACTGCGAGTAACTTTATTAATAACTCCATAATCATCTGTTCCTGATACATAAATAGAAAATGGTTGTTTTGTAATTTTCGTATCTTTACGTTTTACTTCATTTTTAAACTTAATCGAAATAGTTTCTAAAACCTTCACATTATTTCTAAAATCATCATTTATTTCTGCAAAAAGATTTTTTTGAGACTCTTCCATTACTATAACTCGCAAATTTTTATTTAAAAGAGAATCAACTAACGTAGAATTATCTATCTCTTGCAATGTTAAACTGGTACGACTTTTTATTTCAGATTGTAACAATTTTGCTCCTTCTGAAAAATTAGTTCTAGGTACTCCAATTTTTCCATTTTTAAATTCTTTTAAACTACCATAATTACTATCATTCAAAACTAAAACTTGATAATTTTCTATTTTTTCTCGACTTTGAAAAGCTCTTTCAAAGAAATTTAAAGTAGCACTTCCATAAAAAATTCCTACTCCTAAAAAGATAGAGAATAAAATACACATTACAGATCCAATCATTCTTTTAAGCCAATTTTTACTAATTATAAATCGAAATAAAAAGTAATTTAAAATTAATAAAATAACAAAAATGATAAATAAATATTTTATAGGTAAAATACCAATTCGATATACCAAGAAAAAAGAAACTATGCTAAATAACAAAAAAATAAAAAATAACGAACAAAAAATAACAGACTTTTTTATTTTCATTTTTTTCTTTACTTGTTTCGCCACATGTTTCACCTTCTATTAAATTATACTAAAAAGTAATTTTGAATGAAATATTTCAATCAAAACTTGACAGAAAAATAGTAAAAGTAATATTTTTTTACATTCAAGAAAAAAAGAAATAGTAATATTCCTTTTTATGTAAATGAAATTATAAAACGAAAATTTCGATAAAATAAATCCCATATACTTGCTTTTAAAATATTTTCTTTTGCTACTAAAGACTCTTCTTTAATCACTTTACCATTTTGATCTTTTATAACAACTTTACCAACAACATCACCTTCTTGTAATGGTGCTTTTACCTCATCCATTTGAACTTCTTTTGTATAAGTATTAACTTCATCATTTACTTTTTTAAGTTCTATAATATCATTTGACAATATAGCTTCTGTCTCTTCTTTCTTCCCATCATTTACTTTTACAGATCCTAAAACTTCACCTTTTTTTAAGATAGTTTGTACTTGATAAGTATTAAAGCCATAATTAAGTAAATTTGTTGTATCACTACTTCTTTGATCTGGAGTAGAAACTCCCATTACAACAGAAACAAGACGTAAATCTCCTCTTTTGGCTGTAGTTGTAACACAATATCCTGCACCTTCTGTAAATCCAGTTTTTAATCCATCAGCACCATTATAAAAACGTACCAATTTATTTGTATTAACAAGCCATGTACTACTTCCATCTGGTTTTTTTAAATAATCCTCATAGATACTCGTAAACTCTAAGATTTTTTCATGTTTTAAAAGTTCTCTTCCCATAATACTCATATCCCTTGCACTACTATAATGATTTTCTGCATCAAGACCATGTGGATTAACAAAATGAGTATTCGTTAAACCAAGTTCCTTTGCTCGATCATTCATCATTTTAACAAAATTCTCAACACTTCCACCAACTTTTTCCGATAAAGCAATAACTGCATCATTTCCACTTGCAATAGCAATACCTTTTAAAAGTTCTTCAACTTTATAAGTATCCCCTTCTTGTAAAAAGATTTGACTTCCACCCATACTAGATGCATTTTTACTAATCATAACAGAATCATCAAATTTTAGCTTTCCACTATCAATTGCTTCCATAATTAAAAGCATACTCATAATCTTTGTCATAGAAGCAGGTTTTAATTGTTCATCACTATTCTTCTCAAATAAAACGCGCCCTGTACTTGCTTCAATTAAAATTGCACTTTTACTATTTGGTGCTAAATCTTCCTCTGCATAAAATATGGGAATAAAAGAAAAGAAACAAAGAATTCCCACTAAAACTTTTTTCATACTCCACCTCTAATAAAAAATTATGTAATGTTTTAAAAAATATGAATTGATTAGAAAAAAGTATGAAAATAATTTTTAAAACATAAATAAAATTAGGTGATTATTATGAGACATAAATATAGTATTATTTTCTTATTTCTTTTAATATCTATTACTATATATTTTCATAGTCAAAATAAAAAAAGCATAGATTATAAAAAAGAGGTGATTACTATTATGAAAGAAAAAAATATTTACAATCAAATTTCACAAAAAGAATATAACAAAACAATAGAAACGATGATTCAAAATGGAGACTTTCAAGAAAAATATTTTAAAGACTACTACGAAATAAATTATCAAGAAAAAGAAAACTTTACAAAACTTGTAAATATATTCTTTGAAAAAAATTATTCTACAGAAGAAATTAATAATATTTTTGAATATCTAAATGATAGAAATATTGAAAAATTAGTAAATCTAGATTACATTGAACTTGGAGATTATATTAAAGTAAATAATGTTGAAGTCGATAAAATAGAAAGATACAAAAACTATCAAAATCAAAATCATACTACATTAAAAGATTCTGTAACGTTAGTAAATATTGGTTTAGATGAAGAGTTTTATTCTAAAATAGAAACTATTAGTAACCCAGACTCTTATACTGTTTTAATTAATAAATATCGTGCTCTACCAGAAGACTATGCTCCAAAAGATTTACAAAGTTTAAGTATCAATTCTAATATGAAATTACGAAAAGTAGCTGCAGAGGCTTATGAAGAACTACAAAATGCTGCTTTATTAGATCAAATAATTATTATTCCTTTTAGTACATATAGAACCAAAGAATATCAAAATAAATTATATACAAATTATGTGAGAGAAGATGGAAAAGAATCTGCAGATACTTACTCTGCAAGACCAAGACATTCTGAACACGAAACAGGACTTGCAGTAGATGTAAGAAGTAATAATTTAATAGATAATTTAACAGATGATGATTATAAATGGATGCTTAATAATTCATATAAGTATGGGTTTATCGTAAGATATGCCTATGCATCTAGTGCTATTACAGGATATATGGAAGAACCATGGCATTTAAGATATGTAGGAATAGACATAGCAACAGATATTCATGAAAAAAATATAACTTTTGATGAATATTATGACTTATATTTAAAAGAAAAATGTCTACACTCTGAAAAAAGGCTTTAATCATAAAGTCTTTTTTTAATCAGTAGAACCAAATTCACCAACACGTGTTTCTATACTTTTATCTTGATCAACTTTTAAATAATTTAAAAATATAACCTGACCAATTACATCACCTTTATGAATAACTAAATCCTCTTTTAAAAAATTATAGTATTGAAAATAAAAGTGACCATCATTTGTAACATTTCCATAGTAATCTGCATCAACAATACCTATACTATTAGCCATCAAAAATCCTTTTTTAGGTCCACTGCTGCGATTTACTAAAATGAAAAATTCATCATCTTTACAATATGCTTTAAGTCCTGTTGGAATTAGTGTAGGTTTCATTCCAAATTCATAAGGAGGAATAATGACATCTTCTGCTGCTTCAACATCATACCCAGCACTTAACTTAGTTTTGCGAACAGGCATATGAATATCTGCATTTTCATATCCTTTTACAACTTCAAAACCTCGTTCTCTCATTTCTTTTCCTCATCTTTAGACTTTTCTACTTTTTTTGGCTTTGGTAAAGCTTCTTTTCGAGATAAATTTAAACGTCCACGATTATCATAACCCATTGATTTTACTAAAATTTCATCTCCAACTTTAACAATATCGTTTGGTTTTTCTACTCGCTTATGATCAAGTTGTGAAACATGCACAAGTCCTTCACATCCTGGCCATAACTCTACAAAACATCCAAATTCTTCTACTTTAGTAACGCGTCCTGTATAAACCTTACCAAACTCAACTTCTCTTACAACATTCAAAATCATTTCTTTTGTAGTTGCAATAATAGAAGCATCTGTATGATATATAATAACTCTTCCATCATCTTCTAAATCTACTTTAACTGCATCTTTATCATTTACTGTATTAACATGACTTGCTTCTAAAATAATTTTAGTAATCATTTCTCCACCGCGACCTATAACATCTTTAATCTTTTCAGGATTAATTTTAAATGTTTCAATCTTTGGTGCATAAGGACTAAGTTCTTTTCTAGGTAGAGAAATAATTCCAGACATCATATCTAAAATTTCCAAACGCGCTTTTTTTGCTTGATTAAGAGCATCTTTCAAAATCTTTTCAGTAACACCTTTAATTTTAATATCCATTTGTAATGCTGTAATACCAGTTTTTGTTCCTGCTACCTTAAAATCCATATCTCCCATATGATCTTCTAATCCTTGGATATCTGTTAAAATAGTATATTTCTTTCCATCAGTACTTGCAATAAGTCCCATAGCAATTCCTGCTACAGGTGCTTTAATTGGAACACCTGCTGCCATTAACGATAAACATCCAGCACAAATAGTTGCTTGACTACTACTACCATTACTCTCTAAAATTTCACTTACTACACGTACAGTATAAGGAAATTCTTCTTCATCAGGTATTACACTAGCAAGCGCTCTTTCACCTAATGCTCCATGTCCAATTTCTCTTCTTCCAGGACTTCCATAACGACCTGTTTCATGAACAGAAAAAGGTGGAAAATTATAATGAAGCATAAAGCGTTTTGAATCTTCAATTCCAAGTCCATCTAAAATTTGATGTTCACCAATTGCTCCAAGTGTAGTTGTTGCAAGACTCTGTGTTTGACCTCTTGTAAATACTGCTGAACCATGTGTTCTTGGAAGTAAATCAATACTTGCAGACAAAGGTCTTATTTCATCCATCTTTCTTCCATCTGGACGAATCTTTTTATCTGTAATCAAATATCTAACTTGTTTTCCTTCACATGCCTCTAAGATCTTTCGAACTTGTTTTAAAATTTCTTCTTTTGTTTCATCTTCATGGTATAGTTCTTCAAAATGATTTATCGTATTTTCTTTAATTTCATCAACTTTTGCATAACTTTCTAACTTATCTTTAATTTGAATTGCATCTAACATATCTTTAGCAGCAAACTCTTCTACAGATTTTTCTAAATCTTCATCTAATTGAGCTAATGGTAAATCAACTTTTGGTACACCAATTTCTTTTATAATCTTAGTTTGAAAAGCACAAAGTTTCTTAATCTCTTCATGACCAAACAAAATAGCCTCAAGCATTTCCTTTTCACTCAAATTTTGAGCACCAGCCTCTACCATACAAATTGCATCTTTTGTTCCTGCAACCGTTAAATTTAAAGAACTTTCTTCTAACTGAGAAGTGGTTGGATTAATGACATATTCTTTTCCAATTTTTCCAACTACTACCCCACTTACTGGTCCATCAAATGGAATATCACTAATTCCCAAACACAAAGAAGAACCAAAAAGAGCTGCCATAACTGGAGAATTATCTTGATCCACAGATAAAACAGTATTAACTACTTGTATCTCAGAACGTAATCCCTCATCAAACATAGGACGAATTGGACGATCAATAATTCTTGCTGCAAGTGTTGCTTCATCAGTAGGTCTTCCCTCTCTTTTAATAAAGCCACCTGGAATTTTTCCTACAGAATAAAGTTTTTCTTGATAATAAACTTGAAGTGGAAAGAAATCTTGTGAAACAGTATTTCCCATTACACAAACCGATAAAACTACGGTATCACCATATCGAACTAAAACTGATCCATTAGTTTGTTTGGCAAGTTCTCCAACTTCTACTACTAATTTTCTACCTAAAAAATTATGCTCATATACTTTTTTCATAATTCTCTCCTTTACTTTTAAAAAAGACACTTAAAAAATTTAAGTGCCCTATTTTCTAATATTCAATTTTTTAATAATTTCACGATAAGCTACAACATCGTTTTCTTTCAAATAATCTAGAAGTTTCCTTCTTCTACCAACTTTCATTTGAAGTCCTCTTTTTGAATGAAAATCATGAATATGCTCTTTTAAATGTTCTGTTAAATTATTAATATCTTTTGTTAAAATTGCAATTTGTACTTCTGCACTACCACAATCTTTTTCATTCTTTTGGAATTCTTTTACTAAAGCTGTTTTTTCACTTTTAGTCATTTTAGCCATAATTATTTCCTCCTTATTTATTTAATCGGTTTAAACTGAGTATTAGAAAAGAGGCTTCTAAATACCAAGAATAAACTTCTTACTACCAAAGTATATTATAAATCAAAAGAAAATTCAACTAAAACTAAAAATATTTTAATGAATCATATTCATAAATTGATTTAAACTGGTATTACGATGAATTGGATATCTAGTAATCTTATATTTATCTTGATTTCGATTAGATTTCATATATCCTCCTATAAACCCAAGCTGAAATCCAACCTCTTTTAAAATTTCAATAGAAGAATCATTATATGCATAAAAAGGAAAGCAAAATGCTTTATTAGATGAAGTAACAGCTAAAGACTTTCGTAAATCATCCATCACTTGTTCTTTATCCATACATAATAGTTTTGCACCTCTTATTTGATTTTTACAAAATCCTTCAGTATGCATATCATTTGTATGACTCTCAATATCTAAATATGGAGATTGATAATTTTCTATACTCCACCAACCAGTAATCAAAAATAAAGTTGCATGCATCTGATATTCTTCTAAAATAGGAATTAATTTATTTCCATTATGTTTTCCAGTTCCCATTGCTCCATCATCAATAGTAATTAATACACTTCGTGCTGGAAGTTCTATTTCATGATACATCCAAGCTCGATATTCTTCCATAGTTAAAGTTTTATAATGATTTTCTTTCAAATAATCAAGTTGTGCTCGAAAATCTTTTACATCCAAACAATTATTACCTGGACAAACTTCATTAGCACTACTATCAAAAAAGAAATGATAATTAAGTACTGCAATATTACTCGCTAAAGCATCTATACTAGGTAACCCTTTTGAAAATCCTGTCACAACAGTTTTGGGTTTTTCAATAGTTACTCCATCAATAACTTTATTAATTTGTTCCTCTATCATATTTTCATGAATAAAATAACGATTAACACTCTCTTTTTTAGTATCTTTCTTAGTAGAACTATCATTATTAACAAAAGTTAACTCTTTTGTATTAGAAACCTCATAACCAAATTTCTCTATACTTTGATTTAAAATAGCATCTTCTTTTTCTAAAGTAACTAATATGGCTCCATGTTTTAGACGTAAATCATGATTTAGCCATCCTAAATATTCAGATTCTGTAATACTATAACAACCACTTTCTTGAAAAGATTCTAAAATTTTCTCTACTTTTTCATTTGATATACAACTAGAGTTTCTACAAGTAGAATCATATTTTGCAAATTCTACTACAGAAATATAATTAGCTTCTTCTTCATTTTGTGGTAAATCTTCTATTATCACATCTTCCTTTTTTATTCCAAAAATATCACCCATATAAAAAACATAATAATAAGAAGCATCTGCATATAACACTTCAAATTCTTTTGAAGCTTCTAAAAATAAAATAAAACGATCTTTTTGATACATTTTCGTTTCATTCTTTGTAATTATTTTTTTCCCTAAATTTAAATAATAGTCTGGTAATTTTGTTACATGGTTTTCAAGTGCTGGAACAACACTTTGATAAAATAAATAATAATCAGTTCCTAAAATAGGAAAATAAGTATCAGATAAAGATGAAATTGTTTTTGCATCCATTGGTAAAATAGTATTTGCTAAAACTCTTCCAGCTTGAATATAATCATTATCTCTTTTTTCATAAAGCAAAGCACCTTCTTGAACTAGTGCAAATTCTCCATAATGACTTTGAATGTCCTTTATTTTTTCTTGTTTTACTTCTTTTAAATGTTGATATCCAAAATATAAACTCATAATACCAATAATAAGAAAGAAAAATAAAATAAATAATAATTTCTTTTTCTTTAATTTCATAAATCTCACCACAACTTTTTATTAATGGAAAAAGAACCAGAAAACACTAGTTCTTATTGCTGTATACTTTGTAATTTTTTTAACTTCGTAATATCTCTTTTTAAAGCATAATAATCTGGAACCACTTTATCACACTTATTAAGTCCCACCATAACTAAATCATATTTTTTATAATTAAGCAAACAAACTCGATCATATCCTTCACTACGAAGTCGAATTAACTCATCTTCGTCTAAATCATACTTGGAAATATAATAATCATTCATTGCATGAAGAAAAATTTCTTTCCCAACATAAATAGAAAACAAATTATTTCTTTTTTTATTTTCTTTTGAAATTGCTCGAATAGTAATCGAAGTAATTAAAGGAAAAGACATTAAACTTTGTTTTTCTAAAGGATTTAAATAATTTTCATTAGAAAATAAATATTCTTTTGTTTTAGCACTACTACCAATACCATAAAACAAAGATAATGTTGTATTTTTCACAATATCACCTCACTAGAAGATATATTCTATATATTTCACTACTATTTGTCAAATAAAATACAAGGTTTATAACGATCTTTATGTTTTTGATATAACGCCAAGTTTTCCCCTTTATACTGAACTAAAATATAATCTTTTATAGAATCAAAGAAAAGTTCGTTACGATGATACAAATAATTTAAATCACTTTCTTCTATCTCTTTCACATCATAACAAACAAAACTTGTAAAATCTTGTAAAACAATGTCACCATTTTGAATTTGTTCCATATCAACTGCAGTAGACAAATCATTTTTTCCTAATCTAGTTCTCCTAAGTTCAATCATAACCCCATAAGTATCAAGCTTACGACTAATATCTCGTATTAAACTACGAATATAAGTGCCTTTAGAAACAACACATCGAAGTACTACATTATTATCTTTAAAAGATATCAGTTCTAATTCTTTAACTACAATTTGTTGTTTTGGAAGTATAACTTCCTCTCTTTTTCTTGCATATTCATATAATTTTTTACCATTTACTTTCTTTGCCGAATAAATAGGAACAACTTGTTCTTGTTCACCTTTAAAATGCTCTAAGACATTTATAATATCTTCTCTCTTCGGAATATGATTTTTTTTATACAATATATTTCCTGTAATATCTAATGTATCTGTTTCCATACCAAATTGAAAAGTTACAATATATTCCTTATCATGATCTACTAATTTTGATACAAATTTAGTATAATCACCCACACATAAAACTAAAACTCCTGTAGCAAGAGGATCCAATGTTCCAGTATGTCCAACTTTTTTAGTTCCTAACTTTTTTGAAACAATATTTACAACATCTCTACTTGTATAATCCTTTGGCTTATCAACAACTAAAATACCGTGCATAAAACCTCCTAAAATGCATGATCAAAAATTAATTTTACATTTACTGTAATATCTTCATCTCTAAGATTACTTTCCAAATTCAAATTTTGAATTAAAGCTGAATATCGAATTGATTGATTTAAAATACCTGCAAGCTCTTTTGAATAATAACGTGGAACATATCCCAAGTGATATTGTTTATTATTATGACAAAGCATCACTTTAATCGCATAAGAATCCATAGTATTATCATTTTCACATTCTAAAAAAACCTTAGTATTAATGTGCAGTAAATCTTTACACAAATTAATATCTTTAGCATAATTTGTTCCAGCTACATCAAATTCAATTTCAGTATAATCAAAAGCTTTTACAAACTCATAATTATCAGTAATTAGCCTACCTTTTGTAGACACTAAAATATCCCACTTAGTTGAATTTTGATTTAAATTATAAACATTTAAAATATCTAAATAATCAGGACGACTCACATTTGGAAGCCGATTTTCAATACTAGAAAACATTTCACTACTTTCATATACTTTAGATAAATTTTCAAACCCTGGAAAGAAATCAAAACCTACTTTTTTAGCATCATCTAACTCTGGATTAACATACTGAAAGATATATTTATTATCTTGATAACTTAAAATCCCCACTTTATATCTTCTCCTCTTTTGGACATCTTTCCAAATTAACCACATTTCATTCTTCATTTTCATCACTCACTTCTAACATTTTTAACAATATATCACGTCGCCGAATTAAATACATTATTATATATTCCTTATGTTTCATCGTCAATAAATTATTAGGAATTGAATAAACAATGCTCTTAATTTTCTGATCTGTTAAACATTTAACTTTTAATAAATATTTTTGAACTATTTCAAAGTATTCTTGATTTAATATTTCAATCAATTCAAAATGTTTATATTTTCCGTGACTATTTTCCTTATAAATACAAGTTGAACTTTTCATAATATAATTTTCAAAATTAATAATCTTTTTTTCAGCAAAAGATTCATCTTTAAACTCTCGCAATAAATTACATCCATTATCATATAAAGGAGAAATTTGATAGTAATCTTGATATTTTAAAATTCCCCAATTTTCTTCATGGCGATCTGTTTCACCTACTAAAGCATCAAAAATCATAATACCAATGAAACCAGAAAATAACATAGGACTTAAACCATCTAAAACTTTTTTAATATTTGATAAAGTATAAAATTCTTTCCGATTAAGAATATTATCATTTAGATATGAAATAATATCACTATGTTCACAATCCTTGTTTGTAAATAGATAATTTAAAACTCCTATTTTACCATTTTCATCTTTAGCAAGTTCAATGCGTGCACAATCAAAGCCAATTATTTTGGCTATCTCATAACTCATTTTTTCAGAACTAATTTCACTTACATTATAATCAGGATGATCGTATTTAAAAATAGCATATTTCTTACCATCAAAAGCTAGTCGCTTAACTCGACTTCCTTTCAAAACTGGTTGTGATTTTAAAAAGGAGAAGTCTTTATTTAAGATTTTAATTTCATATTTCATATAAATCACCAACTAAAATCAGTATAACATTAGTTCTTATCATTTTAATAATTTTGCAAATAATTGACAAAAAAAACGTTTATAAAACGTTTTTAATGCTTATCTTCTTCATGGATTTCCGATAAAATACGCTCAATTTTACTTCCGTACTCAATAGATTCATCATAAACAAATTTAAGTTTTGGTGTTTGTCTTAAATCCATTTGATCTGCAACAAACTTTCTAATAAAATCACTAGCTTCATTCATTTCTTTTTCTGCATCCTTGTGATCCATATCCTTAAAATGCGTAAAATAAACTTTAGCAAAAGATAAATCTGCAGATACTTCACTTCCAGTGATAGTAACACCTTTCATAAAATCATCAGTAGATTCTTGAAGTAAAATATCAGAAATCGTTTTATTTAACTCTGATTCAATTCTTTTTAATTTTATTTGATTCAAATTCGTTTCACCTCAACCATTTCATAAGCTTCTAAAGTGTCACGTTCTCGAATATCACTATAACTTTCTAAAGTTACTCCACATTCAAATCCTTTTTTCACTTCTTTAACAGTATCTTTTTCTCTTTGAACACTAGCAATTTTACCATCATGAATAATAATACCATCACGAATAACACGTACACTAGCACCATTTTTCATAACACCATCAGTAACATAGCATCCAGCAATTTTTCCAACTTTACTAAAGGTAAATATTCTACGAATTTCTGCAGAACCTAAAACTTTTTCTTCAAACTCAGGATCTAACATACCTTTCATAGCAAGTTCCATTTCTTCAACTGCTTTATAAATAATCGTATAAAGACGAATATCTACACTATATTCTTTTGCAACTTCTTTCGTAATTGCCGATGGACTTACATTAAATCCAATCACAATAGCATTAGATGCATTTGCTAAGACAACATCACTTTCTGTAATTGTTCCAATACCAGAACGAATGACTTTAACTCGTACACCTTCTACATCTATTTTTTCTAAAGCATTTCTTACAGCTTCTTCACTACCTCTAACATCGGCTTTTAACACAACATTAATTTCTTTTTGACCCGCATTAATTTGTGCAAACAAATCATCCAAAGAAACAACTTCTTTCTTACCAGAATTCATTTTTTTAGCACTCTCACGTTTTTCAGCAATTTTCTTAGCTTCACTTTCTGTTTCAAAAGCCATAAATTTATCTCCAGCACTTGGATTATCACTAATTCCCGTAATCTCTACTGGTGTAGATGGTCCAGCTTCAACAATAGAAACCCCAAGGTCATTTTTCATGGTTCTAACTTTACCAAAGAATGTTCCAACAACAATTGGGTCTCCCAAGCGTAAAGTTCCATTTTGAATTAATAAAGAAGCTACTCCACCAATATTCTTATCTAACTTGCTTTCAATAACTGTTCCAACGGCATATCGATTTGGATTAGCACGGTAATTATTTACTTCACTAATTGTACTAATTGTTTCAAGTAATAAATCAATTCCTTCACCAGTCATTGCACTAATTGGAACAAAAGGATACTCTCCACCCCAAGCTTCAGGTGTGATACTATTTTCACTCATTCCTTGCATGATTCTTTCTATATTAGCTTCTGGTTTATCAATTTTATTAACTGCTACAATAATTGGAACTCCAGCACTTTTTGCATGATCAATTGCTTCCTTCGTTTGTGGCATTACTCCATCATCTGCTGCAACAATAATTATAACAATATCCGTAACACTTGCTCCTCTTGCACGCATCTCTGTAAAAGCAGCATGCCCTGGAGTATCTATAAATGTAATCTTTGTATTACCATGTTCTACTTGATAAGCACCAATATGTTGTGTAATTCCACCAAATTCACTATCAACTACTTTACTATTTCGAATGTAATCTAAAAGAGTAGTTTTACCATGATCAACATGACCCATAATTGTTACAACAGCAGGACGTAATACTAAATCTTCTTCCGAATCATTAATTTCATACTCTTCAAAATTAGCAACATTTTGTGTCTCTTCTCTTTTTAAAGTTTTACCATAATCCATTGCTACAATCTCAGCATTTTCAAAATCAATCGCTTGATTTAAAGTTACCATTAAACCTAAACTCATTAATTTCTTAATAATATCTGTACCACTAATCTCTAAAGCTTCTGCAAGTTGAGAAACTGTCATATCATTTTGATAAACAACAACATTCTCATCCTTCATATTTTGCTTTAATTTTTCTTTGTGTTTATACATAGCTTTACGCTTATTAAAGTATTCTTCTTTACTACTTTGAAGTTCACTTCTCTTTTTTAATTTTTGTTTTTTTGTATGATCATTTATATGATGAAGATTACTAGATTCTATAATATCTTCAACTACTTCTGCAATATCTTCTTCCTCTTCAATTGTCGTATCTTCATCTGTACTAATTAAATTAATTGCAAAATCCAAATTAATGACATCATCATCAGACAAATAAGTCTCTGATTCACTGACATCAATTCCTAAACTCTCACACTTCTTTAATATTTCTGCTACTGATAAATTGACACTTTCGGCATATTCTCGAACGTTCATACTCTCACTCGCTTTCTTTTTTATTTTAATAATTTTTTTAACTCTTCATAAACTCCTTCAGGAATTTCTACTTCTAAAGCACGATCTAGGGCCTTACTCTTCATAGCTTTTTCAATTACTTCCAAAGATAATTTCAAATAAGCACCTTTTCCATTTTGCTTTCCAGTTATATCCACAACTACACTACCTTCTGGAGTTCTAACCACACGCACTAAATCTTTCTTTTCACACTTTTCTCTTGTGATAACACAAGTACGCATAGGTATTTTTTTTTGTCTCATAAGTCCTCCTTATGCTTCATTACCTTCCTTAGTTACTTGTTCTAAAGTTTTTACTTCAATCTTATATTTTGTCAAACGACTTGCTAATTTAATATTAATTCCTTTTTTACCAATTGCTAAAGATAATTGATCTTCTGGAACAATAGCTAAAGCTTCTTTCTTCATTGGATCTAATATATTTACAATAACACCTTTTGCTGGTGATAATGCTTCACGAATAAATTCACTAGCATCTTCATGATATAAAATTAAATCAATTTTTTCACCATTTAAATCCTTTAAAATACTTCCTATTCTTGAACCACGTTCTCCAATACAAGATCCTTTTGCATCTACTTTTTCATTGGTTGAGAAAACAGCAACTTTACTTCGTACTCCAGGTTCACGTACAACAGCATATAACATAATTGTTCCATCAACTAATTCTGGAATAGTTGTTTCAAATAAACGTTTAACAAATCCATAATGTTTTCTAGAACACAAGATAAATGGACCTTTTGTAGTTTCTTCAACACGTGTAATATAAACCTTTATACTAGATCCCATCATTACAGTTTCTCCAGGAATCATTTCTGTTTTTGGTAAAATTCCTCTAGTTCTTCCAAGATCCACATAATAATTACGTGCATCTTCCATAGCAAGCATTCCTACCATCATCTCGCCCATTTTACCTTCAAACTCTTCCATAATGCTATTACGTTCAGCTTCACGTATTTTTTGAGTCAATACTTGTTTTGCAGTTCCTGCCGCAACTCTTCCAAAATCTTTTGGTGTTACTTCTTTTTCAATTGTTTCACCAATTTCAATATCATTTACAATATCTCTTGCATCATCTAATGTAATTTGAGCATCTAAATTAATTTCTGGTGGAATTCTAACAATATTTCCTTCTGCGTCTTCTTCTTCACTTCCAAAATCAAGTTCTGGAACTACTACATAATAAGAAAAAACCTTAATATCTCCAGTATCTGGATTAATAACAACTTTGGCATTTGTCTTAGAATCAAAATTTTTCTTATAAGCAGTTAAAAGAGCTTGCTCCATTGCTTCAATTACTACCTGCTTACTAATATTTTTTTCATCAACAATATGATCTAAAGCTCTCATAAATTCTTTTGCATTCATTATTCTCTCTCCTTACTAAGTACATCTAAAATATAAGAATCTTCAAATAAATCTAACTCATCCACTACTGGATTAATTAAATTTGTAGCTTCTACTATCGTATCCAAATCAATCCCATTAATCTTATCAAGCACAATCCTTAAAAAATAATAAGTTCCTTCTTTTTCATATAAAATAGAATCAATTATTATTTCTTTTGGTTTCAAAACAGGTTCTAAAGCATTTTTTAAAACCTCTAATCTACTATCCATTTTTTCTTAATCACCTCAAAACAATAATAAAAGTGGGATATTCTGCCCACTTAAATCTGTAAACTAATTATATCTTTTTTTTCTATATTTATCAAGTTTTATTTCTTTTCTATCCAAATTGAAACAAATTTTGACTAATTTCATCATTATGAAATGAAAAATCTTTAATTCTCTCTTTTTCGAACCATACCAGATTGATTAAAACATTCTATAACATCTTCACAAGTATTTAATTTAGAAGAAAAGTCATAATCTTTAAATGGATCTCCATACTTAATTAAATAATCGGATAAAACAGTATAATATTGCATCGCCTCTAAATTATCAGAATAATCTTTTTTCATTTTAATTAATAATTCTTCCACTCTCATAACTCCAAGCACTTCATCTTTTCTTACATAAATAGGTTCCAATTTATTATAAGAAGTTTGAATTGGAGAAATAATATAATAATCACTTTCTGAATCATATTTCATTTGATTAGTAAAAATATATTGATTGGTATTTAAATGAACAAGCACTATATTTTTTGTTTTATAATTCATAGGATTAACATAATAATCTAGATGATAAGAATCCAAATAACTTAATCCTTGTTGTAAACTCTTAGAACTTTCTCTTATTTGAGCACTCGTAAAATTTTCATTACTTCCTAATTGAAAAGGAATAAAAGGTTTTTCTAAAATATGAAGAGATGTATCTAATAATTGATAAGCTTCCATCACACTAAATTCACGATCTAATGTTACATTAATCCCTAAAGGAAATAAAAGATTGGATAATTTATTTATTTGATCTGGTAATATATCATTAGGGCTACCTTTATAATCTACATCAAAAGCAATACTATTATAAGCTAAATCTTTTGTATCATATAAAAGAGAAAAATGATTAGGTCTTGTTTCTACACATAAATATAAATTTTCTTTATTATAGACAACATAAATCTCATCAAGAGAATACGTTTTTAAAACATCTTCATCTTTCATAGAAGAAGCATATTCCATACCAATTTCACATGGATTTAAAGAAAAATCATAACTAATATTTTCAAATGATTCAGGAAATGCTAAGGGCTTTTCTAAAGTATACAAATCAATATAATCATATGCACTTTCAAGTGTTATAGAAGAAACATCCTCATAAAAAATAGTAGAAAAAGCTATAATATCACAAGAAAGTATTTTATTATTCTTACCAGCAAGTAAATGATCTTCAACAATTTCAAAGACCTCTTCACTTCCAAGTTTTTTTAAATTTTGATTCGTTAAATAATATTGTCTACCATATTTTACAATATACAATTCATTTAAAGAAAAATTATAATCTTCCAAAGAAGAAATGAAACTTCTACCACCATGAGTATAACAGTGTTCCATCAAATAATTTTGCATTTCTACTTCCTTTTTCTTTGTCACATACCTATCTGCACATATTGAAGCTATTGCACCTAAATACATGCCCAATAGAACTGGAGAAAAGAAAGATTTATTATCATTTTTTTTCATAAAAAAACTCCTTTTTCAAAGAGCTATTATAACACATAAAATTTAAAACTAACGAATATATCCATTCATTACTTTTTTTGTATCACTTATAGCAATAAAAGCATCTTTATCACATCTTCTTATAATCTTTTCTACCTTCTTTAATGTTTTACTATTCACTTGCAGATAAATCATCATTCTAGGATTTCCATCAAAATTATTTTTTAATTCAATAACAGATACCAAATATTCTTTAGCTTTCAATTCTTTTAACACTTTTTCATTATTTTTTGAAACAATAGCTTGCACCATAACTACTCCATGAATAATTTTAGAAGAAATAAAACTTCCAATTAAAGTTCCTGAAGCATATCCAAGAGAATAAGAAATAGGAATAAAAAAAGAAGATATATCAATCATAAGTGCTTCTCTAGCTACTAAAAACCATAACAAAGTTTCCAAAAAAGCCAAAAGAGCTGCAATTATTTTTTTATCATGCAACATAACATTAGATCTTACTGTTCCAATTGATACATCTAAAATTCGAGCGAAAAAAATCTTAATACAAACAAAAAACAAGCTCATAAAATTCACCTGTTTTTAATATATCCATTTTTTAAAATAATATAAGAACTGCAATTAAAAAAACAATGACTAAAATTCCTACAACAAATAAAACACCTATTAATTTAGTATTTGTCTTAGAATTTTGAATCTCATATTTAATTGGATCCATACCATATTGCTCACTTACCAAACGAGGTCTTAAATCTTTTTCCTTTTCCTTTTTCATAGAAACATAACTAGAAACTTGATCCGAAGAAATAAAAGATCCACAAAAAGGACAAGTCGCTGCTTGATTACCAAGTGCTTTACCACAATTCTTACAAACCATATGAAACACCCACTTTTAAAAAAAGTATAACATGAATACTTAAGAATTTCTATTCCATAATAATAAAGTGATTACTATGTTTTATTTAAATTCTTTTTTAATATTTTCTATTTTAGGTTGGTGCTATGAATTTATATTTCATCTTTTTGAACATAAAATTCGTGACAATATCTTAGTTGGTCCTTGGATGCCTATTTATGGTTTTGGTATTCTAATAATTGAATTAACCAATAATCTTTTAAAAAAAATTAAAATAAATGGTAAAAAAAGATTAATTCTATGCTTTTTCATTAGTACCATCATTTTAACTTTATTAGAAGAAATTGGTGGAATCTTAATTCAATATTTTTATAATACTTCCTTTTGGAATTATGAATCGATTCCTATGTCAATTGGACCATATATTAATATATTAGTTTCTCTTGTATGGGGATTTTTTGGTCTTTTAATTGAATATTTTATTTATCCACTTTTGACTCCATGGATAAAAAAAATACCCAAATGGGTATCTATAATAATATTTAGCTTATTTTTAATCGATAATATCTGGAGCTTCTTCAATAAAAGTATTACTTTTATGAGGTTCATCTCTTAATAAATCTAAATAATCTTGCTGACGTAATGCCTCATAAACCATAATTGCAACCGTATTAGATAAATTTAAAGCTCTAACTTGATCTGTCATTGGCATACGCATACAATGATCCAAATAAGGTTTTAAAATCTCTCTTGGAATCCCTGTACTTTCCTTACCAAAAAGAAAATAAATATTTTCATCTTTATTACTATAATCAAAACTAGTATGAGGTTTATGGCCATATCTTGTTAAAAAATAATAAGTTCCTTTATTTTTTTTTAAAAAATCTTCAATATTTTCATAAACTGTATAATCACAATTTTGAATATAATTTACTCCACTACGCTTAATATATTTCTCATCTAAAGAAAAACCTAAAGGTTTAATTAAATGTAACTTACTATGCGTTGCTACACAAGTACGCATAATATTTCCAGTATTTCCAGGAATTTCTGGTTCAAACAAGACAATATTTATCATAATAATGCCTAACGTCTAAACTCATACATATCTAAAAGTTTAACAAAATCTGCTGATTCTAATACTTTTTGATCATCTCTTTGTGCAACATCTATTAATGTACCACGCTCATAATATGCAATTGCTGGAACATTTTTAAATTTATTAACTTTTAATCCTGTATTTAACACACAAGTCATATCACAATTAATTGTTCCATTTTCATCCGTTAAATCAACATAATAAAAACTATTTTCCAAATGATAATCCTTTATAATCTTATATAATTCTTTTTCTAAATTATAAGTTTCTTCATAACCACGATAATTATATAAAATAAAGATTGCGTCTTTAGAATCATGTGATACTTTTTTGGATTCTTCCATAGTTATTTTTTGAATATCTATTTTTTCATGAATAAAATATCCTTCTTGATATAGATTTTCTTGATGTCTTCTAGATAACTCATAACCTACATAAGCAATAATAATGACCCAAACTAAAACAATTGCAGCAATTAAGTAATTAGATACAGGAATAACTTTTTTTATTGTTTTTCTAGTTTCAAAAATAACTTCTTCCCTTGGTTCAGAAACAGATTCAACATTTGGAACTTCTACTTCTGAAACAATAGTTTCTTCTAAAACTTTTGATTTTATTTCCTTCTTTTCCACTTCTTTTTCTTTAGAAACATCTTTTTTAGCTAAAGGTTTAGATGCAGTTTTTTTAGTTGTAGTCTTTTTTACAGCAACACTTTTTTTAGCTGTTACTTTTGTTTCATTTTCTTTTTTTACTTTTGGTTTCTTTACAGATTCATTTTTTGTTCCACTTGCATTTTTTGTAGCAGTCTTTTTCACACCACTAGTTTTCTTAGCAGTAGTACTCTTCTTTCCAGTACTACTTTTAGCTGCAGCTTTTTTTGTAGTACTTTTAGTTGTTGTCGTTTTTTTTACCTTTTTTTCTTCATCCATATTAATCCCGTCCTTGTTAATTCATTTTAGCATAAAAAAAATCAATTGAAAAGTTAGAAAACTTAAATTGACTCCTGACTAATTTCTTGAATTCTTTCTTTAATCATCAAAATAAATTCTAAAGAAGCATGAATTTTTGGAAGAACAATTAAAGCATCTTGTAATTTAGTTTTTAAAGAAACACTTTCTTCTATCATCATAGCCTTCTCATATAAATTTATAGAAAAAGAATTAACTAGAACAAACGCTTTAATATACTTTTCCAAATCATACAAAACATATTCTTTTAAAGGATATGAATCCATTTCTCTTACTCCATAATATGCGCTAATATAACAACTAAAAGTTTCTTCAACAGACATATAATTCCTCCTATTTTTTATATACATTATATTTTGATTCTAATAATACTAACCAGAAAATTAAACGAAGTATCATTATCCTTTAAATTACAATATGTTTTAATTTTAGGAAAACAAGGTTCTTCATCAATGAACTGAGATATAGTCTTTAAATTACAGTATGTTTTGATTCCAATTAAAGACATACCGCAATCACGAAATAATTCTCCTTTTTTTTAATTACAATATGTTTTAGTCATAATAAGGCGTTATATGTATAGAAATAGAACGTCTAGCACGCTTTAAATTACAATATGTTTTATTCACAACCATAACATCCTGTGAATATGGAATAAAATATACGATCTTTAAATTACAATGTGTTTTAATCACAACAAAATGAAATAAATACTTTTATCATTTCACCACAAGTCTTTAAATTACACTATGTTTTGATTCTAATTAAATCAAATTCATTATCTAGATCAAATATTTTTTGCTTTAAATTACAGTATGTTTCAATCACAACTGATTCTTTCATTAAACTTACTGGTGATGTAATTTCCTTTAAATTACAGTATGTTTTAACCACAACCCATGAAATTAATCACTTTTCAATTAATTTCTATAAAAATATATCATTTCTTAAAAAAAAATTCTACATTTTTACTTTTTTTACTAAAAATATCTGTCGATATTCAAGCACTTTTAATGCTTTTAAAGTCGACAATAAAATTTCTAATTACTAGAATAAAAAAGATCCTTGACTAATAGCTTTCCAAGGATCAAATCTCATAAAAATAAATTTCTCTATAGCTATTATTAGATTAATTTTAAACAAATCTAATAACCTAATTTTTTATAATAATCATATAGTTCTTTAAAACGATTAAAATGAACTACCTCTCTTTGACGTAACCATAAAAGTGGTCCAATTAAATCTTCATCATCCGTCATTTCAATTAAATTTTCATAGATAGCTCTTGCCTTTTGCTCTGCTGCCATATCTTCTGAAATATCTGCAAGAACATCTCCTGTTACTGCAAAATAAGTTACACTAAATGGAACTCCATTGGAATCACTTGGATAAACTCCTTTGCCATGCTCCGTAAATAAACTACCTAAACCGCAGTTTTGCATCTCTTCTACAGTAGCATCTTTCGTTAATTGATGCACCATTGTAGCAATCATTTCACAATGACCAAGCTCCTCTGTGGCAATATCATTTAATAAAGCTTTGCCTTTTTCATCTGGCATATTAAACTTTTGTGAAAAATATCTCATTGCTGCTCCAAGTTCTCCATTTGCTCCACCAAATTGAGTCAACAAATATTTTGCCATTTTTAAGTCTTTCTTTTTAATATCAATTGGATAATTCGTGTGTTTCACATATTTAAACATACAGATTACCTCCTAAATCATCCCAAGGCCATGGATTATTAATCCATTCATAATTTGCATAACTACCATCAGTCATCACAATAGGACCATAAACACGAGTAAATTCTTTTGTAGCTTTTTTTCCTTCTTCAATATATTTTTGATAAAGACGATATGCTTCCTTATCTTCTGGATGTAGATCCAAATATAAATTTAAATCTGTAATAGCAAATGAATATTCCATAACTTTTAAAAGTTTTTGTTCACGATCACTTTTTGGTATTAATCTTAAATCATTATAATTTTTATAAGGTTCATATTCGTTACATATCATATTTCCTCTTTGAAATCCTTCTTCTGGATTTACAAATTTATTACGATCTATTTCTAATTTAAAATCATTACCTGGAATTTCGAAAAATGAAAAATCAAAATCTTGATTGTTAAATAGCATTCTTGTTCCCCCTTCTTTCTTAATATATTAAAAAGGAAAAAAAGGAACTAATGAAAACACCCAAAAAAAACATAGAATTTTTTTCTATGTTTTAAACGATACTAGAATCTAATTTATGAAACAAATATTTACTAAGACGATTTAATTTATCAAAAATATACATAGAACAAATATAAAGTACAATAAAAATTAAAAATGTCTCATTTGTAATTGCTGAAATATTAAAAAAATCATATTGGAATATAGAACAATAAATAAATCCAAATAATAAGAAAATAAATAATAATACTCTTAAAAAATTAAATGGTTTACATATTCGATATAAGAATATAAATCCAGTTGTTGCTGTCAAAAAAACAGATAAGGTACTAGATAAAGCATAAGATAGATTAAAAGTTTCTCTAAATGCCGTAATAAGAATAATATTAAATACTACAGTCAAAGCTACTGGTAAACTTTTACTAACAATTTTTAAAAGAAAATTTCCAGTAACTAAATCATGATTCGGTTCAAGCGCTAATATAAAAGATGGAATTCCAATAGTAAATCCTGTTATAAGAGTTAACTGAATTGGAACAAAGAAATATTTAGTAGAAACAATAATACTAAATAAAATAAGTAATACTGTATAAATGGTTTTAACAAGCAACAATGAACTAGATCTTTCAATATTATTAATTGTTCTTCTTCCTTCTGCTACAACTTTTGGTAAAGAATCAAAATTAGAATCAAGAAGTACCAATTGACTAACATTTCTAGCTGATTCACTTCCACTTGCAAGAGCAATTCCACAATCACTCATTTTTAGCGCTAAAACATCATTTACTCCATCACCAGTCATAGCAACAGTATGACCCATTTTTTGTAAATATTGAATAATCAATTGTTTTTGTCTAGGAGAAACTCTTCCATAAACATCATAGTCATTTAAAATTTCTTCTAACTCTTCATCATTTAATAAAGAAACATCTACTCCTGTAACTTCACTTAAACCCACTCGTTTTGCAATACTAAGCACAGTATCAACATTATCTCCAGAAATAATTTTTACAGTAACACCTTGATTTTTAAAATACTCTAAAGTATCTTTTGCTTCAGGTCGTATTACATCTTCAATTAAAAGATATCCTAAATATTCTAACTTTGGAGGCTTCTTAGATAATGCTTCATTTGTTTTTCCTAAAACCAAAACTCGATAATCTTGTTGATAAGAAATTACACTATCTAATACTTTCTTATTATCTGGAAACAAAATCTCTGGAGCACCAAGATAAAAAGATCCATGTTCTGAAAAAGAAAATGCTGAAAACTTTCTAGAACTAGAAAATGCAATAAAATCAGTACCTGTCCAATTGCTTTCATTTTGATAAGTTCCCTTAATTGCTTTCATCGTAGAATTATCATCACTAGAATAACTACTAATTGCATTTAATATTTCATCAAGTTCTTCTTTGTTACTTTTCTTAGAAGAAACAACCTCTTTTAGTGCCATCTTTCCTTCAGTAAGAGTTCCTGTTTTATCAAGACAAATCACGTCAACTCGCGCAAGTGTTTCCATAGAATGCAGTTGTTGAACCAATACTTTATATCTACTAAGTCTTATTACACTGACTGCCATAACAGAGCTAGTAAGAAGTACCAACCCCTCTGGAATCATTCCAATAAGTGCTGCAACTGTTGCAAAAATTGCTTCTGTCACATTAAAATTTGTAGCATTTAACTGACTAAAATACATAATAATTCCAATTGGAATAATAAACAAAGAAATAATACGTAACAATTTTTCAAACGAATCCATAATAACAGAATTAGCTTTTTTAACATATTTTGCACCTGCCGAAATTGTTGAAACATAATTATCTTTTCCAATATGTTCTACACGAGCTTTTACAATACCACTCACAATAAAACTACCACTTAAAATCATACTTCCAGATTTCTTTACAATGACATCACTTTCTCCAGTAATAAAAGATTCATTTACTTCCACTTCTCCACTTAATATAACTGCATCACAAACAACTTGGTGCCCACTTCTAAGCTCAATAACATCATCTAAAACTATTTCTTCAATTGACTTTTCTTCCTTTTGTCCATCTCGAATTACTACAACTTTAGATTCTGATAAAATCGATAACTTATCAATAATTTTTTTGGAAATTACTTCTTCAATAATACTTATAATAGAATTTACAATAATAACACCCATAAAAAGACAATTTTTCATACCTTGAAATAACTGTCCGCTAAATATTCCTGCACTAAATACTGCAGCTCCCAAACAAATATTTAAAAAGTTAAAATAAGTAAAAAAATTAGAAGCAATAATTTGTTTAATAGATTTTGTTTTAGGCTGATCATCAAAATTCACTAAATTCTCTTCAAATCTTTTCTTTACTTGCTCTTTGGTAAGACCTATTTCTTCTGTCGGATTATAACGTGTGACTTCTTTCACTCTACCACCTTCTAAAACAATTATATCATTATATAGATTCTACGGGCATTACAATTTTGTAAGAATAACAAAAAAAAGAAAAACATTGTTTTCCTTATCTAAACTCCTATCTTAAATCCTTTTCTCTTTAAAATAACTTTTCTTAAAAAATCAAATGGTATAACTGTAAAAGCAAGCATTAATACAATTCCAAACTCAAATGCCGTAAGACCATAAGTACGAAATAAATCTCCACCATGATAAATCAAATAAATTTGAACAGTACAAATAAACAAAATAGTAATAACAAACACAATATTTTTACGTAAATGAGCAAGTAAATTTAAGCGATGAGTTCTAGCATTAAAAGCATTACATACTCCAATAAAAATAAATAAAGCAAAATAAGCAGTCATTAAATATTTATAATTTTCACCAGTTCGAATAAATTCTCGAATAATAGGAGCCTTTAAAAAAAAGATACATAACAAAGCAGAATAAATTCCTGTGAGTACAATCTGACTATACATATATCCATTCATAATAGGTTCATTTTTGGGTTTAGGTGGTTCTTTCATGGTTTCCATTAACGCTGGTTCAAAAGAAAATGCTAACCCTGCAAATGTATCCATAATCATATTAATCCACAACATTTGAATAATGGTAATTGGTGTATTTACCCCTATAAAAGGACCAATAATAGAAAGTGTTAAAGCACACATATTACAAGTAAGTTGATAAATAATAAATTTTCGAATACTTTTAAAAATAGTTCTTCCATAAAGAATTGCAATACTAATTGATAAAATATTATCATCTAATATAACAATATCACTAGCTTCTTTACTAACTTCAGTTCCACTTCCCATTGCAAAACCAACATTAGCTTTCTTTAAGGCTGGTGCATCATTCACACCATCTCCTGTCATCCCCACAATTTGATCCATATTTTGTAATACTTTTACAAGTCTACTTTTATCTTGTGGTAAAGCTCTTGCTACCACTCTAAGTCTTGGTATAAATTCCTCAATCTGTTCATCTGTGTAAGCTTGTAATTCACTACTTGTTAAAATTAAATCAGAATCACTTGTTACTAAACCACATTCCCGAGCTATAGCACAAGCTGTATCCTTATGGTCTCCCGTAATCATAATCATCTGAATTCCTGCATTCTTAATATTTAAAATACCCTCTTTTGCTTCTTCTCTTAATTCATCTCGAATACAAACAAATCCTAAAAAAACAAGATCATGAAAATTATCCTTATCAAGAGAATCTTTCATGTAACAAAGCGTTAATAAACGATTGCCTTCTTTTGTTAATTGATCCATTTTATTTAAAACTTCTTCTTTGTGAAACCAGAATTTTTCTACACCTTCAGCATTTAAATATTTCGTACAATGAGGAATAAGCTTTTCACTAGCACCTTTAATATATGTAAATTCTTTTCCATTTTCTAAAATAGTTACAGCAGAATATTTGTTTTTACTATCAAATGGAATAGAGGAAACAATTGGTGTATGAACTAAATCATAATGCAAAAAAGAAAGTAAACTACGATCTGTAGAATTTCCAGATATAACCTTTTTTTCTTCATTATACATAGCTGAGTTATTAAGACGAATAGAAGATTCGATACGTTCATAATACTTTGCATTTCTAGATAAATCACTTTCTTTTTGATACTTCACTAAATTTGCATCAAAAATTCCTGTTACTTCAAGTTTTCCTTTCGTTAAAGTTCCTGTTTTATCAGTAAGAAGATAATTTAAGCTTCCTGTAGTTTCAATTCCTGTCATCTTACGAACTAACACATTACTCTTAAGCATTCTTTTCATATTACTAGATAATACTAATGTAATCATCATTGGTAAGCCTTCTGGAACAGCTACTACAATAATAGTTACACTAAGAGTTAAAGCATAAATAATATGATCCATCATAACAGGAAAATTACTTAACATCTCTCCTATTTTTGCAAAATCAAAATTATTTTGAATTACTATTACAGAAAATAAATAAGAAATTGTTACCAAAAGTGCTCCAATATATCCAATTCTACTAATTACTTTAGCAAGTCCACGTAATCTAGATTTTAAAGGACTTTCTGGTTCACTTTCTTGAACTTCACGTGCAAGATTTCCATAAAAAGTTTTATCTCCAACACTAGAAACTATCATACTTGCTTCACCATTTACAACCACTGTACCACGATAAACTTCATTTTGAACTGTAATCTTTTTTGATAAAGTAGCATATTTCATTGCTTCTTTACTCTCACCATTTAAAGAAGACTCATCAACACTTAAATTTCCTTTAATCAAATACCCATCTGCAGGAATTTTATCTCCACTTGATAATAAAACAACATCTTGAACTACAACTTCTGCAATTGGTATTTCTTTAATCACACCATCACGTAATACTTTAACAAGTATTTTACTTGATTCTTCTTGAAGCCTTTGAAACGCTGCTTCACTTCCATATTCGCTAATGGTTGAAATGAATGTTGCTAAAAAAACAGCAATTAAAATACCCAAAGTTTCAAACCAATCAAAATCCCGAAATAGAAACACAACCTTAATTGCTAAAGCAACCAATAAAATTTTGATAATAGGATCTCCTAATGATTCCAATAACAATTTAAAAAATCCATTTCCTTTAACCTTACTTAACTCATTACTGCCATATTGTTTTCTTAAAACTGCTACATCTTCTGATTTAACACCTTTTTCGTTCATAGAGTTGTTTATCCTCCTCGGTTAAACTATATGAACAAAAATATTTTTTAGCACAAAAAAAGACTTTCTAAAAAGAAAGACTTTCTTAATTATACATGATAAATTTTTGCTTTTTTACGAGTTGCAAAGTATAAAGCACCAGCAACACCAAGTCCACCTAAAACAACAACATAAGGAACAAAACTTCCTGTTTGAGGATTACTTGGAACACATTTTTCATCATATTCAGCTTTAGAACACTCAGCACCATCTTCACAATAATATTTATTGTTTTCTACACGACATCCTTTTGGAGTCTCTGGTTCAGTTGCATTAGTAGAAGTAATTTTAATTCCACACTCTTGTGCACGATTATTAACTTTATAAGTTACTTTAGCAACTAACACTTGATTGGTTGCAGTAAGTCCTGTACGATTACTAAAATTAAAAGTAATTGTATTTCCACTTGTTACTGGAGTTGTATAAGTCCAACCATTCATAGCATCAATAGAATCATAAGTCATATTAGTAAGTGTTGCTGTTACACTAAAACTTTTTGCAGTTCCACTTGTAACACGAAGACCAATATAACAAGTTGCAGTATCTCCAGAAGCATCCTTAGGACACGTAATTGAAGCACTATTCAAAGTTGTTTTATTCATATTTTCATCTTCTGATCCGAAAACAGAACCTGACCAATCTGCTGCTTTAACACTCATTGGAATCATAACTAGTAACATAGCTACCAAACAAAATAATTTTTTCATAAGCATATAAACCTCTTTTCAATATTTCTAATTTTATTATGGTCTAATTATATCACAAAAATACTAGATTTCCATACTTTTTTTAAAATTTTACATTTCCTTCCATTTTATCTAAATCAAGAAACAAAAATTTTCTATAAAGAAATACATAATTTATGGTATGATATGGGTACAATAAGAATAAAAGTGGTGAAAAAATGAAAAAAGTTTTAGTAAGCATTGACAATAATAACTTAAAATTATCTTATAAAAACCACCGAAAAATGCGTGAAGATTTAATTAATACTAACATTATTAGTGACAATGAATTAATTTTTGGCATTGATTATTTATCTAACAATCAAAAAATAGTTTCTCTTTTTCTAAAAGAATTGTGTGAAATGAAACATTTAGATAAAGTAATTTTTGATAATAACGAACTTACTTTTTTTATGCTTCCCTTTTTTAAAAACATAAGCTCCATTACTGCTTTAGAAATTAAAAATGATGAAACCATAACTTATGCTATCTGTGAGCAAATAATTGATTCAAAATATATAAAGAAACTAAATTGCTATAACATCCCTTCTTTCATGATAGAAATGTTAGATCGTGATTTTATTACAGTAGAAACAAGAAGTGAATTCTTTTATATAAGTAACTTCATGCAAGAAAATAATTTAATCCAATATTCTAAAATATATTACAAAACAAATGTAAGACTTTCACTTCCAATGTCAGAAGAAGATAAAAATGACTTTATAACATTTTCAAAAATTAATCGATATTTAAAAAACATACGTGTAAGTTCTTATAACAAAGATGATATATCTTTTCTTTTAAAAACCATGAAAGAAAATCATTTAAAAAATGTCCAAATACAAATACCTGGACACTTAATACAAGAAAATGATGTTGAATTTTTAAAAGATTTAAATAAGAATTGGAAAAAAGCTCATCTAAAGTGTACTTTATCTTATTCAGATGATTACTTAAAAGAAAATATTTTTAAACAATTAATTATCAATACAATAAAAATATGTGGAATTATTATTTTTATTTTAGTGGGATCTGTAATGGCTTTTGTAAGTACTAGAAATTATTTTGCTGAGAAAAAAATTGATTCTATACAAGAAAACGTTGATCAAATTATAAATAATAATACATTTTTTGAAGCAGGTGATTTTAATATAGATACTGATTCATATGAAATAAAAAATAATTATATTGCTTCCCTACTAACTTTAAATCCTGATACAGTTGGATGGTTAAAAGTAAATAATACTAAAATTGATTATCCAGTAGTAAAAGGTTCTGACAATGATTTTTATCTAAAAAACAATCTATATAAACAAAAAGATATCAACGGTTGGATTTATATGGATTATCGAAATGACGATAAAGAACTAAAAAAGAATACCATTATATATGGACACAATATGTATTATAGTGGCATTATGTTTGGAACTTTACATAAAACTGCTAACAAAAATTGGTATACTAACGAAGAAAACTTAACTATTTCATTTAATACTATATATGAAACAATGAACTGGAGAATCTTTTCAATTTATAAAGTAAATAAAACTTCAGATTATATTAAAACAGACTTTGCAACAGAAAATGATTTTCAAGAATATATTAAACTAATCCAAGATAGAAGTATCAACGATTTTAAAGTAGAAGTTACTACAAATGATAAAATTTTAACCCTTTCTACTTGTACAGGAGATAATCAAAGATTTGTTGTTCATGCAAAACTAATAAAATAAGGCTTTACACCTTATTTTTTACATATTTAGATAAAATTTCTAAATTTCCTTTTATGCGCTCATCATTCGGATTAAGATCATGAGCTCTTTTTTCTGCTTCATAAGCTTCTTCATAATTTCCTATATGAAATGCTAAAATACTAAGTAAATCATCTACATGATAATCCCATGCAAATACTTCATTAATATAACTATCACTTTTTTCTAAAATCTCTAATGCCTTTTTAACATAAGAATAAGCTACTTCATAGTTTCCTTCTTCATATTCTAAAAAAGCAAGTTCTAAATATCCCTCTCTTAAATATGGAGCTTCACATATTGCTTTTTCATACCACATTCTAGCTTCATCAATAAACTTTTTATGAGCATAACATCTAGCCATAAAACGCATAGATGCACATCTTTCATCTTTCCAAGTAGCCTTTGGTAAAGTTAAATGCTTATGAAGTGTTTCAATCGCTTGATCCCATTTTTGATAATACATATATTCTCTACCTAAATAGTGCATATTCCTATCATCATCTGGATCTTCCTCTACACTCATTTCAAGAAGTGGTAAATAACTTCCTCGTGATTTAGTTACATCTGGATAATGATTTACAACAATATCACTTGTTAAATAATTACTTTCTAAAACATTTTCTTCACATTCTAATACTTCATGAACAGGATGTCTCCATAAAAATCCTTTTCTTGCATGAATTTTACTAATATAAAACGTAACAGCAGGATTTCCATATTCATCAAAACTCCAATGATATAAATATTTTAATCGATTAATATGATTTTGATTCCATATCAATTCTAGTTTTTCTCTCCAGCCTTTTTCAAAAACTTCATCCAAATCAACACAAACACAAATATCACAATCTTCTGGAACCATTTTTAATGATTCATTTCGTGCAACATCAAAACGCCATGGTTTAATCTCTTTTTGAATCACATTCACTCCACGATCTTGAAGTAATTTTACTGTTTCATCACTAGATCCAGTATCTAAAACATAAATTCCATCAGCTTCTTGTAAAGAATCTACAAAACGGTTTACAAATTTGCTTTCATTTTTTGAAATAGCATAAACACATACTTTTAATTTTTTCATATAAATCCCTCAAAATAATATATGAAAAAAAAAGAATACTGTTCAATATTTAGTATTCTTTAACTAAGATATAGCTAATTTAAAAGGTTCTTCTCTTGAACCAGCACCAGAAACAAAATCAACATTTGAAGCTAAATAAAAGGTAGGATAAACAGCATTAGAAACACTTGCTGCATCATGATTTACAAGTCCTGTAAAATGAATTCTCCATACATAGCTAGCACTTAAACGATGTCCAAATGATGACAATGTCCAAGTATTCTTTTCTTGGTCTATTAACCAATTATTTAAGACACAAGATGAATGACTATTCCAACTATATAAAGCTACATTTAAACATAAATCTCTATTTTCTAATGATACAGAATATCCATAATCACTACTAAACATTACCCCTAATTTGCCAAACCAAGAATCAGTTCTTGAAACAGAATCATTGCATGCTTCATCCGAAATACAAACTTTACCATTATTACGTCCTTTTTCCAAAGAATAAATCATAGGAGTATTTATTTCTTCAAAATTAAATTCTTCATTATTGCTTCCACCTAAATTCCAAACCACATTCGAGATATAATCTCTATACCCTTCTTGAATTCCATTTTGATTAAAACTACATGAAGATGTAATATTGTTACGATCAATATAACACATCTGATTATCTTTTCCATAATAATAGTAATCATTTAATAATACATTTAAATCTGCTTTACTCCATTCATTAATTCCATAACCGCTATTAATATTTGGTTCTGAACTATCCCAACTATAATTTCCAATAGATTGATCACGAATTAACTTAACTCTCGAAGACTTATTTCCACTTCCATCCTCTACATGATTCATAACCCCTATAACTCTCCATAACTCATTATTAAATGATACATAATTATTTGGATTATTTCCTATATATCTTAAATTACGATCTACTGTTTCAT
>CAJUNF010000014.1 GCA_910587775.1 uncultured Bacilli bacterium
TATAACACTAACACTATATCATATTTTACTTACATTTACTAACTATTTCTAAGTTCGAAAGTATTAAAAAAGAAGAAAGATTAATTACTTTCTTCCAAATAAACTTGTGTAACATTATATCCATAATATTCTAATATTGCTACAGCTCTTTTACTATGAATTCCTTTAGTACATAATATATAATATGGTACCTCTTTTTTTAAATATTCTGGGTAGTGTAACATCAATTTATCATATGTAAGATTAATACTTCCTTCTCTTTTTCTTTTTTCATAAGTTACTGGATCACTTAAATCAATTAATGTACCCATACTACTATGATAATCACGAATAGATATTCGTTTCATTTCTATCACCACAATATTATATGAAAAAGAAAAAAAAGACAAAAGGACAAAAGTTTAGAAAAAAAGAACTAGATAAACTAGTTCAAAAATTACTCATCTCCAAAAAAATCATCAAAAAATTCATCATCTGTAATAATATTATCATTCATAATGATACTATCAGCATCAATATTAATTTTTGGTTTCTCTTCCAAAATACTTTTTTTCTCTTCTATTTTTATAGGATCAAGTTTTGGTAAAACAGGCTCTTGAGGAATCAAATCCTTTGGTACGACTTCTGGTTCTTCGTTCATAAAAGCAAACGAATTTTTTTCTTCTACTACTGGTTTTGGCATATCTAAAGATGTTACAGATTTAGGACTCTCAGGAACCTTTTGTGTACTTTCTATTTCATCCAACTCTTTTAATTTCTTATCAATATCTGCAATCATACGATCAATATCAGCATCAGTTAGACCATTTGGATTCATTCCCATATTTGGCATTCCACCATTAGAATTTGCTGGTTTTGGCATTCCAAATGGATTTGAAACTTCAGATGAGGAAGAAAAAGGATTAGGAGTAGCAAATGGATTTATTGATGAAGCAAATGGATTCATACTAGGTCCCATATTAGGCATTCCTGGCATAAATGGATTAAACCCTGTATTCGGTCCTTGACCACCGTTTGGTTGATTTTCAATTTCTTTCATCATATTTTTTCGTTTTTCTTCTGAAACATATTTTTTCAAATCAAATAAAGATATTTCTTTCATTTCACGTACTGGAAGTTCAGCCATCTCACGTTTAATTCCCCAATCCATTTTAAAATCAGGTTCCAACTTTGTTTTAAAAGGATTCATACGTAATCGTTTAATAATTACTTCAAAAAGACGCATTTTTTGTAAATCAGTAACCGTAACAAGAGGTGTACTAGCTGTCTTATCTTTATCTTTGCTTTTAACCTCTCCACACATCTTACTAATCTCTTCAAGTGCAGCCATTTCTGTACTAATTAAATATACTAAATTACCACAGTTACCTTTAATTACCTCTGCAACTTCTTTTCCATAAACATCATTAAGCTGAGAAAAGTTTTGAATAATAAAAGTAAAACGAACATCACGGCTTCTTGCAGCAGAAACCATAGAATCAACATCCTTAAGTGGTGGCATGTTAGCAAACTCATCTAAAATGAAATTGGTACGATATGGAAGTTTTCCTCCATTTTCTTTAGCAACATCAATCATTGTTTCATAACATTGTTTAATAAAAATAGTAAGTAAACTATGATAAGTCGTTTTTTCATCATGAATAATCATGAAAATAGCAGTTTTCTCTGTTCCGATCTTACGCATATCAAAATCGCTATAAGAAAGCATTTCAGAAAGTTTCTCACGAGAAGAAAATAAACGAATCTTCTGACGGAAAGTAGAAGTAATACCACCTTTGGTATCAGTTGGAGCATTAATTGTATTAGAAGCAAAAATATATGGACTAGAAGATTCTCCTTTTAAGTTAAAATACTCTTTAATATAAGTACTAGTAGCAAATCGCTCTTCTCCTATGGTACTCATAAAATTAATAGAATTTAAATTTACTTCTTCTTCTTTTGCATCAATAAATAAACCAAGTGCTAATCCTGAAAAATAATCTGCTGCACTTTTTTCCCAAAATGGATCTTTACTTTTGGCATCACTTAAAATATTTAAAGCAACGTCATCCAATAATTCCGTAGATTTATCTACATCTCCACTTTTATAATAACGGTAAGGAAGTGTTAATGGATTCCATGCATTACCATTTTGTGGATCACGGAAATTTAAAACAATAATATTATAGCCTTGTTCTTTTAAATAACTTGCACAGTACTTATATAACTCTCCCTTAGGGTCAGTTATAATCATACTTTCTCCTTTTTTGGCAAGTAAATTCACCATTGGTTTAACAATAGTTTCAGTCTTACCAGATCCAGTAGAACCAATAACTAAATTATGATACTCTCCATTATCAACCCAAATATCTTTACCATTATTGATAAGTGGTATCCCAGCAGCTTCTACCTGAGGACTATTAGCAGTAACATGACTAACACCTTTATCTTCTTTGATTTCTTTATCTTTTGCCCATCTAGAATAACCTTTTTCTTCTTTATCTCCAATATTTAAAATATGCTTTCCACTTTTATCTTTATCAAAAATATACGAAGAAACACTTGAAAAAATAATAATTAAAGCAATAAAAAACATCGTTAAAGTAAGAATTAGTTTATCTCCAAAAAAAGCTGGAAATGGATTTAAACCAAAAAAGGAACCATCTTCTGCAAAAGATGCGAAATTAAGGACAGCAATTGCACATAAATACAATAAAAATATACAAAAAGCTATAAAAATAGAAAAATCTTTTGGTGCAACTCGAAACTTCATAAAAATTCGCTCCTGTTCTTGCATTATTATACTACATCAAAAAGGAAAAAAGAATACTTTTTAAGCGACCATTTAATGCGAAAAAAAGAAAAGTGCATGAAACAACTATTTCATCCACTTATTTTTGATTTTGATTTCTTAAATTATAGAAAAATATTCCACCTATAACTACAAAAAAGAAAGCTAATATAAGGAAAGCAAGCAAAGTAGAATTTTCTTCTTGCTTTTCCTCTGTATACTCTTCATCATGATTACTTACCTCTTCATTTTGAATAGAGAATATTAAACTTCTTTCTAAATAATTATTTTTATTAATATACCAAATATAAGTATTATCTTGAACTTCATCAGCATTAGATACTACAATTGGCTTTACAGATTCTAAACGTATTGTCACACTAGAAATATTCGGAAAATTTTCCATACACAAAAATTTAGAACTAGTTCGGTAAGTTAATGTACCATCTTGGGAATTTTCACTCATATTAAATTTCTCATAACAAGTATGAACAGAATTTGCCCGATAAAACTGATTTGCTAAAAACTCATAAGAAAAACGCTTTGTATAATACATTCCATTTTTTAATATTTCTGTCGCATAATATGACACTCCATCTAATTTTTCAGGATAATCTCCAGCATCTGGATCATCATAAAACGTTTTATAAGGAAATGAATCTTGACTTAAAGATAAACTCTCTTCTTCGTTTTCTGTTTTTAAATAAAACTCTTCAGAAAAAATATTTCTCTCATCAATATTTAAATGATATTCCACTTCACAACCACTACAAAAAAGAAAAATAAATAACAAAATAAAAATTTTAAATTTCATATTAATATCCTTTCGCAGCACACATACTATCAAAGCTATCTAATACTTGATGTTTATTATAAAACTCACTTAATAATAGCCCTTTACGCTTTTTTTCATTAAAAGAAACTTTTCCAAAAATCACTCCATTAGCTTTATTAGAAGCATGTACTATATTATAATACCCTTCTGCATTATTAATGTTCGTTATAATAACAATATGTCCCCAAGGTTTATCTGACCCTGGTGTTAATATAGCATCTCCTATTTGAAGTCTTGAATCACCTAATTCTACTAAAGTTGCAACTGTTCCCCACTGAGAAGCTGTGTAAGGAAACCAAGTAAGTCCAGCATTATACACCGCCCATGTTACAAAACTAGAACAATCTGGCCCATACGGCCCCCAATTTGATAAAACTCCATAAGATAACGGAGGATTTGGTTGATGCATTCCTCCATAAACATAATGAAATTTCTTACCATATTCTGCTAACTGCATTACAGCACGAGAAGCAACATAAGCAACTCCTACACCAGTTCCTCTATTATAACAACCATCTCGAATAATAGCTTCATTAAATGCATCTAATGTCGTTCCTTGAGAAGAAAGAAAACTTGAAATTGTTTCATTTAAAAAAGTTGTTCCATTCGTATCTCCAAAAATACCAGCTTCTGTCTGACAAGTTTCTTTTCCAAGTTTAAAAATTGCTTGTCGATGCTGAACATATTTTTCAGCTTGCCACTGAATATAAGCATCTTTCTCTTCTTGTGTAGAAGCAACACAAGTAGGACTTCTACCAACAATTTTACCTCCAGAATAAATAGGAGCACAATAATAACTACTATTACAACGAGAATAATTTTCTCCAAACATAATTTTGGCGTAATAGCATCCACCTAAACCTTGTTCTTTCTTTTTATCGAAATTATACAACCAATCTCCAAAATAAGAATATTTTTTAACAATTTCTTCTAAAGACCCTTTTTCAACAAAATAATCAAATAAAGCTTCAACACCCTCCATAAAAGAGTCATAAAAATCTCCATGACTACAATCATTACAATGTCCCATTCCATAATAATTATAATGTTGAGTATCAGAAGAGTTAGCAGTAAATGCGGTTTCTTTTCTAGCAAAAATATAAATTAACTCAGGATTAATTTTTTTTGCCACTCCCATATCATAAATATCTCCTGCATAATCAATAAAATATTTAGCATAGGATTGAAACTTTCCTGTAGTCAAAAACTCAGTTACTAAAGAAATAAATTCACTTCGAGACAAAGGAGTACTTCGAAAAGGCATATTTCCTCCAGTACACTCATAGGAATCAAAAAATTTTTTACTAGCCATAGTTGGATCATTTGTGTTTAACTCCCAATCTTTATTTGGATAAAATAATTTTAAAACCCCTTCGTAGGTCTTATTATCTTGACTAGTTAAATAATGAGCCGCATAAATACTTACACCAATTCCAGTTCCACCATCTACATATTTTAAATCTGGTTCTTCATCTGCTCCATAATTCCATTCTTCTAAAAAACATTCTGGCTTAGCATTTTCAGGAGCATTACAAGGACAATTCTTAAAATTCCAATTTTCCACATTTTCTTCTACCCAACTATTTGGAAACTCATAAGTTATTTGGGGAATCGTATAAGATGTTTTGTAAGCATTAGACGGATCTGAAATTTCAATATCATCTTCCAACATTACATTAGAATAAGAACAAAAACCATCTACTGAAGTAGCATAATACTCCTTAGAATTTCTTTTAACCATTGCAACATCTTTTACAGCTTTAATATCTCTTTGTATTTTTAAATACTCTTCACTATTAGAATTAAGAACTTCAAACTGATAAATATCATCAACCTCTGGAATATATGTCTTACTACAAGTTCCAGAAAATTGAATTTCAGTATTAATAACAATCGATAAAACACGGTATAAATCTGCATCAACATTATTTAAATCCTTTGTTGCAGAATAAATATGACTAATAATATATTCTTCTATGGATAAACTTTGAGTAACAGCATCTTCTCCGCTTCCAAATGTCACCCTTACCTGATTACATTTTGGTTGAACATATGGAAATCCTCCACTTATTCCACCATAAGATAAGGAAACAATTACTAATATCAAAACCACAAATAAAAATATAACAGCAATTGGTACAAAATACTTTTTTGAAATAACATTTTTTAATGTTGTCCATTTAAGTCCTGGATTAGAACTATTTGAGTGATCATCTTCACTTTGATCTTCAGCATTACCTGGAGATGATTTATCAAGAGAATTAGAATTACCAACTTGCATATCTTGGTTATCAGAACTTTCTTCATTATTATCTTCAGAATCTTTTATTTCATCTATTTCATTTTTAAAAAATTCTTCCTCTTGATCCATACTATCCACCACCAGACTACTATTTATAGTATAACAAAAGACCTAATAGTTTTAAAGATCATTTTTTACTACGTAAAAAAACAAAAATACCAAAAATATTTGGTATTTAACAAAATTATAAACCTCCACCAGAACCAAAAGAATCTAGTTCTTCTTGAGTAACAATAATATTTATTCTCATTCTTCTATTACCACAGACAAATAATGCTTCCCCTTGATTATAATATTTAATACTATCTTTTTCACTATCATTTAAATCAATCAAACGAGCTAAATCATCAATTGCTTGTTTCCTTAAGCCCATCACAATATAATATGCAGCATTATCAAAAATAGCTTTTCCATGTGTAATAACACTTGGTGCTGCAAAATCAGTTGGTTGTTGTGTAATAATAATAGTTCCAGTGTTGTATTTACGACTACGTCTTTGAATCTGTGCTAAGAATTCCGCACCTAGTTCATTACGAGTAGATAACAATACATGCGCTTCATCAACACACAAAACAGTATTAATATTAGGATCTAAACATAATCCCCATGCATACTTTAATATATTAAAGAACAATGCATTTTTAATATTATCATCAGAATTCATGAGTTCTCGTATATTAAATACAATAAAATCGGTATCAATTTGTAATGTTGTATGCCCTGTAAAATAATAACGTAATTCCTTTACAAGTGGACGAATCTTAAGTTCAAGTCTTTCCATAACATCACGCTCATGCGTTTTTTCAGTCATAGAAAGAAGTCTTCCTTTAATCGTCGCATAAACATCATCAAAAGTTGGATAATCTTGAGATGTAAACTGTGTATAATCTGTATCAAAATCAATCTTATATCGTTTATAAGTATCTTGTACAACTTCTGTAAACATAGTAAGTACATCCTCTTCTATATTAGGAGAATAATACTTCATAAATGCTTTTAATTGTTGTAAAGTTCGTGTAAGAACTGTATAACCAAGTCCTTGAGAAATCTCTGTTTCATCAGCATCAATTACGATTTCAAGTGGATTAATCATTCCAAATTCTCCACCTTTTCCAAGATCTAAGAAATCTCCTCCCATATTACGAGCCATATCTTCAAGCTCACCTTCGGGATCAATACAAACAATTTTATATTCATTTCGAATATGACTACGTAAAAGAAGTTTTGCAGCAGTAGATTTACCACTACCAGAAGTACCTAAAATGATAACGTTTGCATTATTACGGTTATTTTCTTTCTTAATCTGATATAAAAATTGATTAAATAAAATAACACCACCTGAGAAATCTACTCCAAATAAAGTACTATTTCCAGGATCTTTAATGCTATCAAAAATAAATGGATACATGGCTGCTATTGTAACACTTGGAATAGGTGTTCCTACTCGTTCCTCAATATCTTGTTTTGGAAAAATTGGAAGCATTGATTTAATAACCTTCTCTTGCTCAAACATTAAAGATACACCACGCATACCAAGAGCATCCAAATAATTTCGAACCTGCATCTTACGCATTTCAAGTTCATCTTTAGTATCGCCTGAAATCAAAATATGAAGTTGAAAATCAAAGATTCTTGCTTGTGTTGCTACTAACATTTGAATAAATTGTTCCAAAGACTCATAATCCTGACGAATTCTTTCTTGAATCGTTTTATCATGCTCATTTTGATAACGCATTTTCAAATCTGCTATCTCTTTATTAATCATCCTTTGTAATGTAGATAACTCAATTGGAATATGTTTTGCAACCACTTTAACACCTGAAATATTTGTTAAATTAGCTAAATATCCAGATTGTATAAATTTCGGATAACTAACTATAGAAAAAATAGTACAATATTTTCCACTCATCATAAAATCCATTGGTTTAAATTCAATTCCCTTTGGAGCTAATTGTGCTTTTATGTTCATTCTGGACTCACCATCCCACTAAATGTTGTTGCCACTCCCCCATTAAAGAAATTATCTATAATAATACGCAAATCATTATTTGAAGTTTGAGATGAATTAAGTCCACAATTCGCTAGATTACTAATTAGAGTATGAATACGCTTTTGAACAATTTCCATTTTCTTTTCTTTAAACAAAATATAATATTCTGTATCAACAACATTATATTGTGCACTCATAAAATTATTTGCTTTATTAATATCTTCTTGAATTAATTTTCTACTAATATTAGTTTGTGCTTTATTAAAAAGAATTTGTAATTGAGATAAATAAACATTAATATCCACAGGTCGATCTGCTACAACAAGCCAAAATTCATAATCTATAGAATTATAGAAATTTCTTAAATTATACAAAATATTATCTCTTGATCCTTGATCAAGAATAAAAATATTTTTAGGTTGTACTTTAATACCTGTTACATATTCTCCATTATCTAATTGAATCATTCCATTCATAATTTGTCGAATTGGAATCCAATCCTCAGTCCATTTTGAAGATATTTCTTCTTTTTTATTTTTCGCCATCTTTTATACACCAGCCCTTCCAATAATAACGCCTTCTATTCATAAAAAATAGAAAAATATTTGTTAATAGTTGCATTACATTATGATAATTTGGAACAGGAATTACTAAAAAGCCACTAATTAAAGCCGGAAGTAAAACCAAAAGAGCTGTTTGAATATCCATTGACTGAAATACAAATAGCATTACTAATGTAATAGAACAACCAATTCCAAAAATAATTAAATCAATTGGAGTAAAGAAACCAAAAATCAATTTGGATTTCTTTGTATTTGCTGGTATTAAATAATCATTCATATTTTCACCCTTCTATTCTTATTTCTTAGCATTATTAGCATTTTCTTTTTGTAAGATATCTCCAATTTGAGTACCTAAATTACCACTAGATCTTCCAACCAATTTTTTAGCATTACTAGCAATACTTGACATACTAATACTAGCATCTGACAATATTTCATCCATTTTCTTATTTTGTGTTGCAGTAATATACTTTTCAAGTGCTTCTTTTTGGTCAATAACATCTGGATCTGATAAATCAGTTTTACTTAAATAAGAACTTACAACATTCATATTATTTTTAAGTAGAGTATTAAACTCCGCTAAATTAGTTCTAACTGGACCTGTAATATTACTAATATCTCTAGCAGTACCACTCTTATCATATCCATCCAAATAATCATCAACCAAATTATCTTTTAATTTTACACGTAAATTTTGTAACTCTGTCAAATGTTTAGATAAGGTAGCAGGATCTAATGAATGTCCATGTGCATCTGTACCTTTACTTTTCATAAGGTCAATAACGTTATCTAAATCAGATAAATTTTTGTAAATCTCTCCTGTTAAAGCTGAAGTAACCTCTCTTCCAGCACTTGCAAGTCGTTCTTGTGCCTGTTTCATAACTTCAGTCTCTGCAGCATCTGCGGCTGCTTTTCTCTTAGAGAAAATATCTTGTAAAATCTTTTGATCAGCTTTTAAAGCATCGACATTGGAAATACCAGCCCATCTTCCAAGACTTACTAAAGCATCATGAATTTGTGATTGACCAACATGACCTTTATTAGTAAGTCGATACTGATCTCGACTTCCTTTAGCATCAATTGCCGCTTTTGCACCTGCACTACCAGCCTTTATTGTATCTGAAATATTCTTTGCACTTCGAGCACCATATCCACCACGAATTGCACCAGATGCACCACCAGCAATCAAAGACCCTATTCCATAAATTCCAGCTCCAACTTTTCCACCAATACCATCAGCTTTTTTAATATTATATCCAGTAGCTACAGCATTATTAACTAAAGTCTTTCCTCCAGCGCCAATTGCTGCTGCACCAGCAAGAGCTCCTCCTGCTGCCAATTTTGGAAGAATACCAAGTTTCATGTTACCAGAATCAATACCAGTAATATCCGCAATTAATTTTGGTGCTTCTTTAACAAAAGCAATAATACCCATAATAAGTACCACTTTTACCCATAATCCTTGCCAAGTAGATATATTAAGATCTAAATTACTTAAAAAATAAACAGCCATATACATTAAAAAGACACGAATAAATACTTCTAAATAGGTAGAAATTGTTTTTTTCACCCATTTATCAAAATGTGTAGCTTTACCAGGCATAGCTCTCATAAAAATAGGAATTGGAGCAATAAGTTGTAAAAAAGCAAGTCGTACAGAACGAATTCCTAAATCTAAACAAAAAGAAACAAGTAAATAAACTAAGAATCCTGCACATAGACTAGAAATCAATGGTGTATAAGTAATCTCAACATCACCAGTTCCATCTATGCTTTTTGCCCCCTCATGTAGCACATTTGCTAATGATATAATTTGCGTAAAATCTCCATCATTAATAATTGACCATTTCATTTGATCCCATGTATAATGTTTATAATCAATTTGATTTCCAAGCCAGTTTACTGTAGCACCAGAGGCAGTACAAGAAACAGCAGCAATTCCAACTCCAGCTGTTGCCCCCCAACCTAATGAGAAAATAGTAACACCTACTCCGACAGCACCTCCAGCAATACATCCTACAACTGATCCGAGATTTACATAACCATTCCGAACGGTATATTGTCCAGCATCATATTGAAACTTCACATTTTCAGGATTTAAAAAAGCATTTAAAGCAGTAAAAGACATAATACGCCCATAAGCATTTATTTGTGCTTGAGCAACCTCAGCTGCTGTAAGTGTTTGTACTCTTTCAGTATAATTAACACCCGAAGAATCATATTCTCTTACTGTTACATCCATTTCTTGAGTACCAAACAAAATCGTTCCAATGATATTACTTTCTAAAATAAAATTTTGTAATTTCCTAGAATAAGAAAAAACGGTAGGTAACAATCCTATTATAATCAATGAAGTAACTAACTTTGTTGCCACTTTTGACATACTCTTGTCGCCCTTAGTCAAATTATCTGGATTAACAATCGCTGTTAATAAATTATAAGCAAGAGCAAAAAGCATGACTATCCCAAGAACAATATAAACACGTTGCGCAAAATTTTCATAAACTGCATCATTAAATATTTCTGTTTGAGCAATTTTTAAAAACAATTCATATAGCCAAGCTACAACAGAATACAGAGCAGAATCAATCAACAACCACAACTGTGATAACTTTTCATCTAACCATAACCACGAGATTAACATATGAATTCACTCCTATCTAATACCACAAGTATCAAGTCCATATAAACCAAAAATATCAAATAATAAATCTAAAAGAAATGGAAGTAAAAAAACTGCTACTCCGCAAATCAAACGTTTTGCAAAACGACCATGTGCCTTTTTCATCTCATCAGCATTTTGAGCTGCAAGTGCTTTTGCATAATCAACAGTAGACAAAGCAAACACTAAAATTGGTGCTGCAAATTTAATTAATGTAAATAAATCTTGCATAAATTGACCAAATTCATTGAAAGTTCCATCTGACTTTTTAAAGATAGTTTCACAACCTTGATCTGGTCCAGCCACCTCAATAGGATCCTGATCTCCTACTTGATTACCCCAATCCTCTGCATTACCAGGATTTGTATCAGTACCTCCAGAAGTTCCAGGGTTTGTTGTAGGAGTAGAAGGTGTAGAGCCACTATAATTTAAAACACCATTTAATAGACCTTCTGCATATTTTTCCAAAGAAGCATCTGATATATCACTTCCTTTGTCACCTAATTCAATATCAATACTTGGAATGGTTGAAAAAGAAGTTTGAGTTAAATCCATTTCCATAGAGGAAGTAGAATTAATCTTTATTCCTTTTTCTCTAAGACCTTTGATTAAAGCATCACCTAACTTATGATGATCTTTCCAGTGACTACTAACAGGTTCCATTGCTCGATATGATTGAATATTTGGAACTGACATATAAAAAGCTCCTTTATCACTCGATGTAGCATCAAAATGAATTGCAATATGGATATCAGCTACATTATTTGCAATAACTGTACGTGCAACATTATCAAGCTGAACATCATCACCATCACGAATCATTAAAACATCATAACCTTCACTTAATAATTTATCTTTTAATAATTGTGCTACTTTCAAAGTCACGATAGCCTCAGAAGTTCCATTTGAAAAAGTCATACCTGAAGAAACCGCAATGGCCATAGTTTCTCCTTTTTCAGTGGTCCCACTAGTAACTTTAGGTGTTTTATCTGGATGACAATAAGTTTTCTTACTTCCAACGCCACTTGTACCATGACCAGCATTTACAGCAACAATCATATTCTTTTTTGTACTAGAAGAAGATTCATACAATGTTGCTTGTCCAGAGTTAATTACAGAAAAATCAGCATATTCCCAACTAGAATTTAATCCATAACTCGCTGCAGAACATTGAATACTAAAAAGAAAAAAAGTAATAATAAATAACATAATCTTTTTAAAATGTTTCATAAGAATCTCCTTTCTAAAAACTAAACTTTACATTTACTTGGATTCGTTACACAAGTACTACATACTGAATAATCAGTACGATAATTTCCCCAATCATCAATTAACATAAATACTAAATTAATAATGGTTGGAAGAAAGAATATAACTACACCAGAAATAACGCGAAATAATAAGCTTTTCATAGATTTTTTTATTTCATCATCTTTAGATGCAATAACTGCTCTAAAAAAGTCAATAAATCCTAAAATAATAATGATAAGAGGAATTAAAATTTTTATGATTGATAAAATCCTTCCAATAAACTTAAAAGTTTTTAATAATTCTAAATCATTACTACAATAATTTGTTACTGAAGGACGACTTGTTTGTCCTCCTGATTCATTTTTATTCTCAGTTCCATTTGAACTTTCATTTGTATTCTCTTTCGAAATTGTTACAAATCGAACAGATGCTATAGAAGTAAAGCTATTTTGTAAAGTACCAGACCCAGCTATTAAATGCCCAATAACAGGAAGTTTACTATCTCCTCTTTCACCCGTATAAATTTGAAAACTAGACACAGCACATTCTTCATGATCATAAATAGCAATCAAATCACCATAAACTGGTGTTTTAAAATTATTAAAATTACAAGACATACCTTCAAAATTGCCAGGATTAATTTCATAAATACCAGCAGTAAGTCCAACATTGGCATGATCATAGTGTTCATTAAAAATATAATCCTTAAATTGACGAGCCAAAGAAGAATTAGAAGAATCTATCTGAAACAAAGCTAAATGTCCATTTTCTAACTCCAATTTAATATAATTAGTACGCTTATCCGTTTCTTCATAATGCGTAGTATCAGATATTCCTTCACTTGCAGCATTAACACCTAATAAACCTACAAAAAACAAAAGAAAGAATAAAAGAAAAAGTTTATTTTTTTGCATATTTCTACCTCATTAATAAATAAATTTTCACACATAATCATTATACCAACAAACATATAAAAAAACTAGCATTTCTTTTTAGAAACACTAGTAATTACTAACACTTATTTGGTTCCGTAATACATAAACTACATTTAGAATAATCTGACTCATAATCATTCCAATCATCAACCAAACGAAATACAAAATGAACAATTGCTGGTAAAAAGAAAATACAAGCTCCAGCTATTAATCTCATGATTAATGATTTAACAGATTTCTTAATCTCATCATCTTTTGATCCAATAACTGCTTTAAAAAAATCAATAACACCAAAAACAATAATAATAATTGGAATAATAATTTTAACAACTGAAAAAACTCGACCAAGAAGTTTAAACGGTTTCACAAAATTTGGATTGCTACAATAAGCTCCACTTACAGTAACTCCATTTCCTGCACTACTATCTATAGTTGTTCTATAATGGTCACACCACCATATATCTGTATCATCTGGTGTACAACATACAACTTTCTCATTTTCATCTTCATGAGTAATATTAGAATTGGCTGTTGTACTTTGGGAAAATTGCCACTGATCAGAATCTACAAAAGGACACTTATTTAATTCATTTGCACTTACCTTAGAAGTATAATGATCGCACCACCATACATCTGTATCATCTGGTGTACAGCAAACTACCTTTTTAGCATTTCCTTCTTTACTAATATCAGATTTAGAAGTCAAGCTTTTTTCATATTCCCATCTTGATGAATCTGCACTAGAACACTTATTTGCTGCAGCAACATTAGGAATTAAAACAAAGAAACTTAAACAAAAAAGAAAAATTATATTTTTTTTCATAAATGCACCTCTCTCATTCATCCACTACACAATCATCTGGATCTAAAATACAAACCCAACAATTTTTATATTGATCTACAGTAGTAGAAAAAGTATCAATTACTCCAAACATAAACTCAATAATAGATGGAATTAAGAAAATTATAACCCCAGTAATGAATCGTTTAATAACAATAGGTAACTTCTTTGGAATATCATCACCCTTACCATCTATCATCGCTTTAGCAAAATCAACACTTCCTAAAACAATAATTAATAAGGGAACAAAAATCTTAAGCAAACTAATTAAAATTCCTAAAAACTTAAGTGTTCTAGCAACTTTTGCTTCTCCACACAATCCTGATAAATTAATATTAAGACTAGGATCACGTTTATCATCGGAATCAGTATCAGAATCTACATCACTCATTTCAGCATCAATTTTATCTTGTTCTATTTCTAATTCATCTTGAGAATCACTTAAAAATATTAAAGCTTCTTCATAAGTAGAATCAAAATCAATGATAAGTGAATCACTTGTATTTAAAGTTCCAGCAGAAACGATATTATCTCTTTCAGTTTTATAAGAATGAATACGAGTTTGAAACGCATCTATAATACTTCTACATTTACTAATTCTTGTAATAATATGATCTTCATCCATACAGCTATCCAAAGAATAATTATCCATAGTCTCTCGCATATTTGTAGTAGCTTCTGTAATATACTTTATTGCTTGATCAACTTGTGTATTTGAAGCACTTCCTTTTAGCTGTGCAAGATGATGGGAACTTGCACCAAGTTTTGTTCGAAGTTCTTCTGCAGATGCATAATCATATGCAGCATAAACTTTATATCCATTAACTTTTGTATCATCTCTTGCAACAAGATAAGGAGGACAAGTATTATTTTCTTGTACATAATCTCTCGCCTTCCACTTAAAAATATAAGAACTAGTCCAGTTTAAAATACTTTCTTTGTTAGAATCAGTTGTTGCAACAGAATTATCTACTTCCATGTAACACTGATGAGAGTAATCATCATAAATATCGCATAATATTGCAAATTCCTTTGTTCCAGCTAAACTATCGTAAGGCTTATAATATTCACAAGAAAACTTCACTTCTTTTGCACAACAAATTAAAACAAAAGTAAAAAATAGTGCACAAGCAAAACTTATCTTTTTTATAAATCTCATAAACATCTATACCTTTCTACAAATTTAACAATTTCTCGGATTCGCCAAACATTTTGTACACTCTGAATAAGCTGTATCATATTTAGTCCAATCATCTACCAAAGTAAATAAAAAATTAATAATAGCAGGAACTAAAAAAACAACAATACCTGCAATAACACGTAATAAAACAGTCTTAACAGCTTTTGATAACTCTTCTGCCTTTTGACTTGCAACTGCTTTCATAAAATCCAGGACACCAAGAGTAATAATAATAATTGGAATAATTATTTTAACAATCGATAAAGTCCATCCGATATACTTTAAAGGTACTTTTAAATTATCACTCTTACAAACAAGTCCCAAAGTAATATCACTTATTTCCGTTTCATAAATCTCATCAGAAGGATGTTTATTATTACCTGAACCATCTTCAAGTGCTCCATTTTGAACTCCATTTGGTATATCATCAGGTTCTCCATTCTCTTCTAAAGATCCAGAAGATGTCTGACCTTGATAAAAATCTTCTGCTTTTTTTATATCTGTCGTAAGTACATATTGAGCAAGTTGTATTCCAAATGGTTCATACACAGTAAAATTAGGAGGACAAGAAGAAGCGTTAGGAAAAAAATTAGATACTTCATCAGATGGTAAAACAAATGTCCTAATCTCTTTCCCATCATTTATTAAAACAGTCGCACCATCAGCTGTTACTTTTGTACAATTAAAACTATTATTATTTCGAAATCTTGCACAAAACTTCTTAGATCCATCAGAATAAGTAATAAATTTAAATTCTACACCCTTTAATTGATCTAACCGGTTCGTTGTTAAAGACTGAATACAACTACTGGTTTCTTTTACTTGCTCTTGTGATACATTATTTTCTAACTCCTCTTTACTTGCTTTTGAACAAAAAGTGGTAGCATTATCACAAACTTCTTCATCTGAAAAATACATGGAGAAACTTTCATTATTTACAATAATACTAGGACATTTATTTCCATTTGCTTGAAATAACTTATAAAAATTACTCATATCAGGTTTCATCATAACTCCTGACAAACGATTTTGAAAATACCCATTTTCATTAGAAAATGTATCAATTTCATCAAACAAATTTGATTTATCTGCCAAACGATACTCTCCCCCAGCCATATAATAAAGTTTTACATCACTAGAAGAATCCATAACTACCTTTAATTTCAGAAAATCACCGTAATCGGTTCCACCAACAATACTTGGAGAATTTCCAATGCGTACTGTTTTCTCATAATAACACGTTCCAACACCAGCAGAAACACCTAATTGAAATAGAAAAAAGGAAAAGATAAACAACATAATATATTTAAAACTTTTCATAAAAAACTCCTTCCCCTTTATAAAAACATTTCATACAATCTTATTATATCAAAAAGAAATAATAAAAAAAACAGTTTTCACTGTTTTTATCTTGACCAAGCATCATCTGCTGGACCACTACACTCATCATCGGTAGGATCAGCAATACAAACTTTACAAACATTAAAGTCATCACGAACACTAGAGAAATTTCCAACAATTCCCATAATTACTCCAACTAATGTAGGTATAAAGAAAATAATTATTGCTGAAATAGCACGGAATAATAAAGATTTTGTAGCTTTTTTAATTTCATCATCTTTTGATGCAATAACAGCTTTTCCTAAATCAATCATACCAAAAATAATTAATAAAATTGGAATAACAATTTTAAATACCATTAAAATATATCCAACTGTTTGCCAAATATTAGCAGAACTAGAACAAAAACCTTCACTAGCTTCTCCAATATTAACATCGATTTCACCTAATAACGTAATTTTATTTAACAAATCAAACATAAAATTCTCCTCTTTCTTGTCTTAAGAATATTGTAAAGTCTTGACGACTAATAGTCAAGTATTATTTGAAAATGTTAAATAATTTACTACCTTTTTCCTCTTGACTATCATTAATACGTACAAAACCAAGCTTTACTAAAAATTCATCCAAATTATGATGACGCTCTAACTTGTCATCCAAATAAGGAATATTAAAATAAACTTTACTACGAGATTCATATTCAAAATCTCTAACATCTTGTTCATTTAATACACTTCGATTTAAAATAATTTTCTTATCCTTCAACTTTTCAAAAGCTCTACGATCCTTACGAATAAGTTTATTTAATTTAATAAGCCCTGGCTCAATTAAATAAACAACTTCAGTCATAGATCCAATAGGACCTTTATCATTTAAATCTACTAATATAACTTCATGATTAGAATGACTAGCAATAAAAGCTGGAAGCTCATTACTAGTTGTATGATATAATGTCTTATCATTTAAATACATAAAATCATTATTATCAACCTCTACAGCAATAACATCATATTTAGAAGCTAATTGCTTTTTTAATAAATAAGTTAAAGTAGTACTCCCCGCATGCTCAGTTACATTTTTAATTCCAATAACACGCATAGCAAGTCTTGAAGTAACATTATCACTTATATTATTATCAGAAGTAGCATTTTGAGTAATTGGTAGTGGATCAAAAGATCCAACATCATTTAATTGATGATATTGTGCCACATCCTTATAAGTATTCGGATTATCAATTAAAAAACGAACTGCATCAATATTCCTTGTAAAATTATAAATTCCCATAGAAACTAATTGAGATAAAAATTTAGGACTATTAACAATTTCAGAATCATCAAGTAACAAAATAATTTTGCTCATATCCATATTAACAGACAATTCTTGAATGGTTGCAATATTTTGATAATCTTGAATAGCTGTAATATCTAAAATCATTTTATTATAATAAAAATTACTAAAATTAGTGACTAACTCTTCAACACCAAAAACACCATTTAAACTTTTGATAATATCTACATCTAATGTAGCAAGTAAACTTTGATATTTATTTGATATAATTACATTCATATAAAAAATCCTTTCTAATCAACTGCATTCATAATATCGTCATTCGGCCAATTAATATCAATCGTTTCACCAGTTACTCGAAAGGTAAAAATATCTCCAAAAATTGGCAAATTAAATTTAAAAAATGTCTCTAATTCATAACTAGAGCGATTGGGAAAGGTTTGATTGCTTGTATTAACTTTTCGAACACAATAATAATACTTTCCGCCCTCAGATATTGGAACTAATGTATTAGATTCTAAACTAGATGCTCCATAACTTTCAGCTGGACAAGAACCAACTGTACGATAACCATTATACCTTAAATAATTATTAATAAGTGCCACACTGCCATTTTCACCAGAAGTTGCACCTTCATACTTCTCTAAAAATGTTAAAACTTCATTTTTAATTTTATAAGCTTTTGTATAATTAATAGATAAAGCTAAAAAAGCTACAAATATTAACATAAATACAATTACAAGTTGCATAATCCAAGTAGATCCTATCGCTTGTCTCATTCTATCACCTACTTATACTAAGTATCTTTGTATCCCCTTTTAAAGAAAACAAAAATAACTCTTGAAAAATTGGTAAATCAAGTTGATAAAAAACTGCAATTCGATAATATGACATAGATGGAAGTTCTTGAACCACTTGATTGGTATTTTCAACGCTACCAACATCTACCTTAGCAATACAAAGAGTCGGATTTGTTTGATCAAATCTTCCTTCCCTATTATATCCTACATAATGCCCTACAATATTATTATCTGCATCTCTTAAATCAGCTGGACATTTTCCAGTTGTACGATACGAATTCATTTGCATATTAGAAACAATCTCTAAAAGTGCCATATTCTCACTACTAATATCACTATTTAAATCTATACCATTATATCTCTCTATAATTTCTAGAATCTCACTTTTTACATTATATGCTTTGGAATGATTAATAGAAAGACACATATAACCTGTAAAAAGCAAAATGAAAACAATAACAATTTGAAATAACCAAGTTCCACCAATTGCTTCTCTCACAGATTGTCACCTACCTCTTTTAACCTTTCCAAACGCATGTAAAGTTTTCTGTTTTATTCCCTCTACGATCTATATAATAACAATCAACTGTGCCATCAGAATTTTTTTCATTTGCACAAATTGCATCACTACATCTAGTATTACTAGCCATATTATTTCGAATCACTGGCCATATAATCGTAAAGAAAAAAGCCCCCAAAGCTGCGACAACCGTTACAACAAACACTGTCATATTTAACTCTCCAGAAGCTTCCTTCATCTTACACCCTCCAAATTAATTTGATTCGCCATTGTTATCTGGACAAGTTACTTCAGTTTCCTTTTGATCCTCATCTAAATACCAACATTGACAAGTTTTACCATTACATGTGCAATTATAACTATTTGAACATTTTGTACTATTTAAAATATTCACTTTAATACTTGGCCATATAAACGCATAAAAGAATGCTGCTACAGCTGCAATTGCTACTACAGTAACTACTGTCATATTTAATTCTCCCGTTGCTTCTTTCACGAACAAAATCCTCCTTTACTCTAATTATTATTATAACGTTTTTATTAAAAAATATCAATTTATTTTACAAGTTCATTAACATTAATACTGCAAGAATTAAAAGAACCATTACCCCAAGACCAGTTGCAATTAACATATGCATGGTTTTACCTTCCATTTTCTCCAAACGCTCTTTATACTTAATTTCTCTTGCTTTTTGTTGTAAATTAGAAATTGTCTTTGAAAAAGCAAGTAACTGTTCCTGCTTATGTTCTTGACGACCAAGACTTAAACGATATAGTAAACGCATCATTCTCATAGAATCTCTTACTGGATACATTTTAGCAAAATTCATGTAAGGATCAATTCGATCATTACCTGCATTAATTTCATTAATTAATTCTTGTAAACCTTCCTTAAAAATACTAGGTGCATCATCAATCGACTTACCAAGTGCTACTGGAACAGTATAATGTTGAATCAAAATTTCTAAACTTTTTAGATAATGCGGTAACATAGCATCAATCTCATGTAAATGAGACTTATAATACTTCTTTAAACTAGAATAATCCATTTTAAAAACTAAATATCCACCAATTAAAGCCATAATAATCGTAATATAAGATAAATTACTAATAAACACAAATACTAAAAGTAAAATAGTAATAAGACCATTTCGAATACGTTTATTAAAAAGAAAATCTGGATTAACGCTATCTCCATATTTTGCTTTTACATAAAAGTCCCAATCACTTTCTTTCATCTTACGAAAATATGCTTCATTATCAGCTACAAAACGATTTGCACTAATTCGACCTGTATAATTAAATAGGAAAAAAATAATAGCTCCTAATACTAAAATTTCTAAATACATCTTATTCAACCCCCACATCTTCATAATAGAACTTTTCTCCACTAATTAAAAAGTAACTATTTACAATAATAATCAAATGTAAAATAAGTTGAACATACCACATATCTAGCATTTCAATATAACTATCTGTTCCAAGTAAAAATTGCATTGCCATAACAAGTAAAAATAAAGCTAAACCAAATGTAATAAAACGCTTATGAAAATCTGCTCGATCAATTTGGTCACGATAAACTCCCTCTACCAAAGCATCTATGTCCATCGACATATTCTCAAGTGCTTCACCAGAGTCTTTTGCACCTTCCTTAGTAATCTGTAAAAATAGTTGATTCATATTCTTAACCATATAATATGGATATTTCCCATTCATATACTCAATTGATTCATCAATCGTACCATTTTGATAAGACATATCAATCATTGTTTTTACATCCGTCAGTACTGGATCTTCCAAAATACCTGAATCTCTTACACCTTCTAATGACTTTACAAAACTTTGAGTAGTATTAAACTCCATAATAACATTTGTAGTATATATCTGAACTTGCTCAAAAATAAATTCACTATATGCTTTCTTACATCTTAAATATGCTAAATATGGAATAAAAGCAATTGCAATACATGCATACATGATTGCTATTAAAATATTATAAAAATACAAATAAGAAATTCCACCAGCAACTCCTGCAAAAATCACAATTTGTGTTGCATATTGCTTTGGAGTATACTCACTTCCTAATTCCTTTGATTTTGCTCTTACCTCTTTAAAACTATAAGGCGCATATTTATTATATGCATTAGATACCTGCGAAATAAAGAAACGATATACATTTTCTCCGTTATTTCTTCGATATGTTATAACGAAAACTGCAATCACAATTAGAATGATTAGTTCCATAACTAGTACCTCTTTTCTTACAATGTTTCCATTATAGTATTCTCTGTTTCTCCCCCATCATTTTTTTCATTCAAATGATATATATCTTCAGGTAAATCAACACCTTGAATTCCCAAATAATCTCTTAAATGCTTGGTCGGATTATTCATAACAAGCTCTCCTGTTAAATTTTTTCTAAAAATAATATTAGCTTGTGGTTTATTATCCTCATCAACATAAAATTCACAAATCTCCATAATTTCACGTTGAAAACGACCTAATTCTTTACTCATATAACCTTTTACATAAATTCCAATTTGAACATAACGATGAATTGTTGTTAAAAACTGATCAACATCTAAATTAGATTCTAACAAACTAAACATACGAAGAGGAATCAAACTTGCTTTATCACTATGAATTGTTGAAATAATATGATGCCCTGAAGAGATAGAATTTCGTACAGCTGTTACTGCCTCTGCACTACGCACCTCAGATAACAATATCCAAATAGGATTCTGTCTCATACAAGTAACTAGTACATCACTATAACTAGCAATATTATTTGTTTTCATTGCTACAATATCACGATGTGGAAATATTTTATCCAAATGAAGCTCTAAAGTATCTTCAATCGTAATAATTTTTTCATTCTCTTTCGTATGACTTGCTAAATACTTAACAAGCTCTGTTTTACCAGATCCAGTTTCTCCACTAACAATAATATTAGCATGTCCCTTAACACACGCCATTAAAAATTCATGTAAATCTTCAGATACATACTTTTCATCCAAAAGTTTTTCTTTATTAAGACGTATTTTAGCAGGAGTTTTACGTATTACACATGCAATTCCATTTGTTGCAATCGATTCATGAATAAAGTTAAGACGTAACTCTGCACTTTCAGCATCCAAAAAAGGATGTGCCATATTAAATGTCTTTCCCATAACATTTGCACATTGAAAGGCTAATTTTTCTAGCAAAGCATTATTAATATCTGGACGATCTACTTGATAAACACCTTTATCTAAAGTCTTTAACCAAACCTGTCCATTATTACTATAAGAGATATCTGTTACATTATCTTCTCTTAAATAATCATTTAATGCTCCAAAATCAAGTTGCGAAAATATGGCATCATTCATGCAAAGTCACCCTTTCTATTCAATTGTTGAATTATCATCATTATTTCCAGAATTCAAATTTGGATCATCTAATACATCATCTGGAATAACTACAGCTTTTGATAAAATAAAGTCTCTAATATAAGTACTTGATACTCTAGTCTCTCCAGGATTTGATGTATATGAAGCATTTCTTGGAACTGGTATTATTTCTACACTACTTCCCGAAATATAATTTGCTTTCTTAAGTAAACTAAACATTTCATCTGGTACTGCAAATACTAATACAGCAGGAACTCTAGCTTCCATAGAAGTTTCAAAAACATGTTGTCCTTGTGAATCCCTAACATCAAGTACCTCAATACTTTCAATTAACTTACCAAAAATAATTCTTCTAGATTCATCTACACCTTTAAAATACAAATCAATATAATTTCCAGGATAAATAGAATTTCCATAAGTAGAATTAATATCTACATCCAAATAAATAACGGTATAACCATCTGGAATATTACTAATTGCATAATCAGGAGTAGAAGCCTTATCAGCTATCTGCTCAGCATAGAAAAAACCATTTTGTGGAATCATATTTCCATATTGAACTTGTTTTCCAATAAGTTGTTGATAACTTAAAATTAAATTTTTACTTTTTCTTACAACCTCGCGAGATACTTCCATATAGCCAATATCTTCTGCAGTAATCTCATGACGAGAAGTAAGGGCTACTTTAGCATATGGAACCGTGACTGGATCCGTTGCTTGTTTCACCCTCCAATTATATCCAATATATAATACCAAAATACCCACTATTACCCCAATAATTGTAACGGTGTTTTTATTACTCAAAAACCGTTTTAAAGTAGTCATTACATTTCCCATTTTTTATTCCTCCTTAGAAATACTTACTAACTAACGAGCTCGCGATAAAAACGTTTGTTTTTCTTGCTCGGTAAATTCCACATGATAATATCTTTGCCAATGCTCCAATAATCGTGTTGCTAATAACTCACGGTTATTTGCATACTCTGATTTCAATTTCATTCCATATTTACAGCTACTAGCTGGAGAATTACCATAATTACATACATAATAATCGTCAGAAACTTCAGAAACCAAAAAACCTGTTATAGCAGATTTTGGTGGCATATTTGTTTCTACTAATGTCAAGTCTTCTCTAATTGCATGATTTTCAGCAAAACAGTCATTTGAACGTACATCAAGCCAGCAATGCCAATCACCACTTCTAGAATGATTAACAGAAATATTTAACTGAGATAACGTTTTATTACGATCAACACTAAGAGTTCTTTTATCTCCATCTTCTGTTGTTAAATTAATTGTAAATTTTTCTTGCGTGTTAGAAGGATCGTTTGATGGAAATTCATCATAATCGCGATCACCTTCTCCACTAAGTACATCATCATCAACTTTAATATTACTGTTACTTCCTCTTCCAGAAGACCCCGCAGTACCACTATTTTCTAAAATAGAATCCACTTTATTAACAATATCAAAACTAGTTGAATCTCCCATTACAGAAAATGTTCCACTCTTAGTTGTAATCTTAACAGAAACTTTAGGAGGTGCTTCATATATATCATAAAAATCAATAGTATAAGTACTTAAAGATACATTTTCAGCAAATCTTCTTAAAAAATTCTCTACAAACTTTTCGCGATTAATACGAAGTTCTTGATACTGACGATAATAAGAATAATCTACCGCATCAATCATCGCTGCCTCCGTAACATCTTTAATTAAATAATAATCTTGAGTATTAGTTGTTGTTACACTAGAAATTAACATCATAATAATGATAACAAAAATTCCTAAAACAATAATCCAATATCCCCAAAAAGATTCTTTCATATGTTACATCCTCCCTTCTATTTCCAAGCAGGGCCCATTCCGAGCACTACAGAATATTTTGTACTATTTGTAAAATATCCACTATCTGGCCATAAAACCCAAATATCATTTCGTTTATTTTCCGTAAAATAAGTATTACCAGCAGTATCTAAAAATGAACTAATACAATAGATATTTTGATAATTCTTTCCGTTACTACTCAAATCATGACAAGTTAAAGAATCTTCACCATTTGGCATTTTCGCATTTAAATAATCTCCTACAGATTTATTAAATTCTCGAATACGATTCATCTGTTGAGCATTAATGGTATATGAATATTCAGGTTCTTTATAAACTTCTTCACCATTTTCTTCAATAACAGATTTTGTATATTTACCTTTTTCATTATTCCAGTTTGGACCATATTCACGTTCATTTGGAAATAATTTATTTATAGAAACAGTACGATAATAGAATGTACTATTCTCTCCATCAAAAATACAGTTTTGACACACATAAGTACAGTTATCACCGCAATCATTATCAATATTACAACTATCTCCTACACAAACATAATCACAATCTGGACAATTATTTACATAATGACAAACGTAGCCTGCCTCTTGCTGATTAGCTACAGCATTATAAACACTCTTATCTTCACCAACCAAACGACCTACTTGATTATTATCATTAAATTGTCCAATTTGAGAGAATCTAAATTTAAAATTAAAGACTCCTGTATGTGTATTTAAAGCAATTGGTAAACACTCATCACTTCCACTACATAAACCTGTATATAAAACATAATTTCCACGATCAAGTGCAATAGTTCCAAGTGGTGTATAAACAGAGAATCCATTCTTAGGTTTATATACTGCTGAAGCAGATTTAGACTTAATAATAAAGCGATCCTTGCTTAAAGCTCTTGTAGAAGTTGTACATGATGCATTTTCTCCACCACTACAAACAGCATAACTTTGACTATAAGTTTCAAATGTTTGACTATCACATTCATAAGAATTACCTACACTTGTACAATAATCATTTCTAGAATCTGTATTCTTACTAACTTGTTCAAACTTATTATTAAATCCATCCATATTTTGATATGGTTCATCATATTCAAATTGTACTAAAGGATCAAAATTAAAATTATTTTCCCAACCATGCGTACAATTATCATAATCCTGTAAAATACCATTAATTTCCTTCGTATAAGTTGCAATACTTTCTTTAAGACCTTCTAAAGTATCATCACCTAAAATACTAGATTTAATTCCTGCTTCACTTCCATCTTCTCCATCGTCACAACAACTTACTCCTTTAGATCCACAATCACAAGAAGATTCTTCTCCATCAGTGTAAGCGTTTTTTGAAACACTTGTAGAAGAGCATGAAACATTTATATTTACACCACTTCTATTTACTGTACATGCTTGGTAAGTAAATTTTTTCGTATAATAAATTGTATTATCATCACAACCACGTTCTTCACTATCAATATTAGCAATTGCTTGTGTAATTTTATTATATTTAGTTTGCGCTTTTGCAAGTTTTTCTGAAGCATTAGTTAAATCCGTTAAAAATTTTTCTTGGTCAATACCATCATAGCCATCTCTGGCATTAATATAACACTTACGTGTACCTTTAACTTCAGTTTCCAAAGTAAAATAGCTTCCACTTAAAGTATATTGTGAATTTGGTAATTTAAATTCATAATCTTCAATACAACTTACTTTACAATAAGGATTACTTGTTATTTTATTTTGATCTGTCATCTCATAAAAGTTATCAGCTTTATCATGATTATTTGGACTAAACAAACAAAATTTTAATTGAGCATTATCTGGAGTATCAGCAACATGATTCATCAAAAATTCATTTGAACTATTAAATTCAGTACATGCACCAATAAACTTAATATCAGCATCACCACAACTACAATACTTTTGATAATCATCAGAATTTGGATCTAATTGATCACAACAATCCTCAAAAAATTTATTAGAATCACAAACTTGACCATTTTTACAATAGTATTTATTTCCTTCATGCTTACAAACTTTTTGACCATTTTCACAATATTGATTATATTCTTCTGCAGAACATATATCATCTGGACTATTTTTATCATTCATATATTGTGATCCACAATGGTGTATATTATCTACAATTTGACACTTAGTATTACAATATTTTTCATAATCTGCTTTGTTAAAATAATGTTTTCCTCCATTATCACTAGTTCCATAATGGAAAATATCTGCCCAACCATAATGATCATCTGTTCTAGTACTATCTGGGAAAGGTTTACAATAAACTGGACAAGAATATTTAACCATATCATCTTCACTAGTTACTTCTTTTCCATCATAATAATATTTACCATTTTTCTCTTCACATTGTGGAATATCATCCCATGGAATTCTTGGATTATGGAATGTAGTTGGAATATTAGGATAATTAACAGGCAAATTACTATCTGCTATAACAAGCATACTTTGATATCCACCTTTTTGTAACATTACAATATTTGCAGAAGCACTACGCGAATCAGAATAAGGAGTATTAAAATACATTTTATAAGCTCCACTTGCTTTTGATCTATCAACAGAAACAGTTAAAGTAGCGGTATTTCCAGAAACTTGACGATCTGTTATTGTACAAACAACTCCATTATCACATTCTGCTGTAAAAGAATCATAATAAATTTTATCTGGAGCATTTCCTTTTGGACTAACTTCAACAACTACCTTGGAATCCGTTGATCCTCCTGGACCATTTGATTTTGCTTTTATATCCCAAGTAACTCCCCAAATTAATCCTTCTTCTACAAGTTGTTCATAAGTTGATCCACTTAAAATACGATTTCCAACAGCTACTGCACTATTATAAATATTAGTTGCAATTGCCACACGAGAATCCCCTTGACTAAATGCAGCAGGTCCTCTACGAAATAAAGCCAATGTACCATCACTTGTTACATTTGGGCTTGGAAGCTGATAAGCAGCAAGTTCAAGCCAACGAAATACTAACTCTCCAATAACTCGATTATCACTTGATGGAGAAATAAGTCCATTTTCCACCATATATTGATAAGCCCAAGTTGCAGCAACGTCAAAAGCTTGCCATGCTGGACCTTCTGAATTACTTTCTGGAGTAATTTGACGACGACAAGTATAAGTAAAACCATTTTTTGGTGCCTTTGCTCCTGGATCCATACAATAAGTTTGATATCCAACAACATCATAACGACGCATTCCATAACTTGCACCATTTGCTCTGGTTACAGCAGTACAGTTTGTACCATAATTACATCCAGATCCATTTCTTTGAATCGTAAAAGTAGTATTTGCATGTTGCACACATGCCCCAGCATTTACGATATTTGGTATCACAACTATAATACCTATTAAAATAATTAAATATTGTTTAAAATTCATTTTTTTCATAATACTCTACTCCTTCGCTTTTTAATCGCAATCACAGCAGTAGTAACCCCCACTATTATAAAAATGATGATAACGATACTTACTAGTACAACATGATCTTTTATAAACTGAATCATTTTTCCAAAAAAAGTAGCTTCTTCATTTCTTTTTTCTTCTTCTTGTTTTTGAACTGACTGATACTGACGTAACATCTCTTTTTCAATTTCTGCAGCACTAGTATTTATTTCTGTCGTAATAAATTGCTGACAGTAAAAAAGATTAGTCAAAGTATCACAAAAACCATATTCACTATACTCATTATATTTTGGAGTAAGTACTGTTATAGTTCTTAACAAATCTCCCTTACAACGGTCACTATTTGAATAAACAAATATTTTATACTCAACAATTTCACTTAAATCTTCTTTGTTAATTCGTAATGTACCAGATTCTGTATCATTATAATAATAAGTCTTCGTTTCATTCGACTTTCCAACTTGAACTGTAACATAAACTTCAGAAGTAAGATTAAGTAACACTACATCTACATACTTCTCTACAATATAAGCACCATTTGGATCATTAATCGAATCAATATCTGCGAACTCATCTGTTTGTCTAATATTAGCTTCATAACTTGCTTTTATATTGGAAGCAATCCTTTGAAGTTCAACCTGTTCACTATAATCACACGTTGATGCAGCATTTACATTTTGAATCATACAAATCAAAAACGTAAAAGTTAAACACCCTGAAATAACTTTTTTCATCATTTCCTTAGTCACCAACCTAAAATTTCACAATCTAATTGTAACATAGCAAATACCCTTTTTCAAGTTAGAACATTGCTCCCAAAATAAATTTATGATATATTGGTAATGGTGATAATTATGAAGAAAAAATGGATATTTTTAATAAGCATTTTCGTGTTAGCAATCTCTCTTGCAGGTATATTATTTTTTGCTTTAAAACCATCAAAAAATAATATCATTTTAATAAGTGGAAAAGAAGTTTTAGAAAAATTAAAAAATAAAGAAACTTTTATACTTGTAAGAACGCAAGACGGTTGTAATCACTGTGAAGAATACAAACCAATTTTAAATCGTGTTTTAATAGAAAATGACATAAATGCTTACGAACTAAACTCAACAAATTTAAGAAAAGAAGAAAAAGAAATACAACAAGAAATTGATAAACTATTTAATATTAGTGGAACACCTACAACTATATTCATAAATGATGGTGAAGAACAAATAACCATTAATCGAATTGTTGGAACTACTACTTACTCAAATCTAAAAGAAAAATTAAAAGAACGAGGATTTATTAATTAGAAAGGTTTAAATTATGAAAGAAAAGAAAAAAAGCCCTACACTTTATATTGGTCTTGGACTATTATTAATTGTTATCTATCAAGGAATTCTACCCCTACTTTATTTTGGTATCTTTAAAAATTTACTTGAAAACAATAACTTTTGGATCTCTAATATAATTTACATGGGATACTATATTATAAGCTTACTATTATTAATTATAATTTTTCACAAAAGTTTAAAAAAAGAAGCGAAAGAATTTATAAAAGAACCTAAAAAATTTATAAAAATTGGTCTATCTTCATGGTTAAAAGGATTCTTAACTATGGTAATTTGTAATTTAATTATTGTAAATATTGCTGGTGGAATTGCAGGAAATGAAGCACAAAATCGTGAAATAATGACTCAAATGCCAATCTATGCAATTACTACAATGTGTTTAATTGGACCTTTCATCGAAGAACTAGTTTTTCGTAAATCTTTTAGAAAAGCATTTAAAGCAAAATATACTTATGCTATTGCCACTTCTTTCATTTTTGCCTCACTTCATGTTATAAATGGTTTTGAAGTACTAACTCTTGCTAATATGGCAAAACAATGGACACAATTTTTATTTTTAATTCCTTATGGAAGTCTTGCTTTCTTTTTTGCTCTTGCATATTATGAAACAGACAATATTTTTACTTCTACAATTGCCCACTGTTTTCATAATACACTATCTGTTTTAATGATACTTGTAGTAGCATAGAGGTAATTATGGAACAAAATATACCTAACCCTCAAAAAAAATTTACCCTTTTAAAAAAAATGATATTAGCTTTCTTCTTTTTATTAGTACTTCTTTTTACTTATGCTTATATATTTATTCACAAAAGAATTACAATAAACGAATATCCTATTATAGTAGAGACATTACCATCTAATTTTAACGGATTAAAAATTGTTCATTTCTCAGACATTCATTTTGGAGTATCAATTAATGAAGCAGAATTAGAGAAAATAATACAAGAAATAAATATCACAAATCCTGATATTGTTGTATTCTCAGGAGATCTATTTGATATTAATATTAATTTAAGTGATAAAAATATCGATTTTTTAAAAAAGACCCTACTCTCAATTAATGCAAAATTAAAAAAGTATGCTATTTTAGGTGATAATGATTATAAAGACAAAGAAACCTACATACAAATCATGGAACATGCAAATTTCAAAGTATTAGAAGATCAAAATGAATTAATTTTTTTTGAAGGAAAAGAACCAATTCAAATTGCAGGAATTTCATCTATTCAAAAAAATGACATAAATTTAGAAAATACCTTTAAAAGTGATGCTTCAAGCATACCTTATAAAATCTTAATTGCTCATGAACCAGAAATAATAGATAAACTAGGAAATACTAAGGTAGATTTAATTTTAAGTGGTCATTCTCTTGGTGGACTAATATATATTCCATATATTGGGGAAATAATAAAAAAACCATACACTAAAGATTATCAAAAAGGCTACTATAAAAAAGAAAACACAGAAATGTTTGTTTCATCAGGATTAGGAACCGAAGAAATAAGATTACGATTATTTAATCCACCTTCTATTAATTTATATCGCTTTTATAATTACAAATAAATAACCACGTCTAAAAGGCGTGGTATTCACACAGCCTATAAGGCTGAAA
>CAJUNF010000015.1 GCA_910587775.1 uncultured Bacilli bacterium
TTAAAATACATAACCCATTTAATGCTGATTGATAAAGCTGCTCATCGAAATAATTTGTATAAATGGTGGACTTTCCATCTAAATCAATCAAATTTGTTTTTTGGCTAAATAATTGAACTAAAACATGAGAATGTCCTTGAAGCATTTTCAAATTACCTAACGGATCAATTCTTTGGGTATAAGAATAAGGACTATTAGTTAAATCAATTGGATATATATTGAATTTTAACAATTCTTCAATATCAAGTAAAAGCGATTGTGCTATTAATTTTTTAATAGAATTAGGAAGTCCACAAAGTTTATGAATAGCAATTCCTGGTGCTTTTTTAAAAAAACATCCAGCAAAATGATTATCAATATAAACAACGCCAAGAGGTAAATCGGTTCTTGTAATATAAGATTGCTTACCAATAATTTCACGAATAATATCTTTAGAATATAATCGAACATAATCATTACCGTCAAATTTACGAAAACTAATTTGATCTTTAGAATACTTATGTTGAAAAGAAGATTTGTCATAAATTTTGTCAGGTAAATTAAGAGCATACCGAAAATCATTGATCATCTTTAAGCAATGATGATATACTTTTAATAAAATATCACGATTAAATTTATAAACGGTACCATCTGTTCCTTCACCAATAATTGGTAAGTTATACAAATCATTTATAGATAAACGTATTTCATATTGTTTCATAAAAAAACCTCTTTTTTATGAATTATAACACTAAAATTATAAATGTTTAGCAAAAACAATTTTAAGATCAAAATAAATTGACATTTACTATCTTTGTAATTATAATGAAAATAGCTTAAAAGCATGGAACAAGACGTCATAAAAAAGTAACTTCAAAGAGAATCTATATTTGGTGAAAATAGATAAGTTATTTTTTATGAAAATCACTTGGGAGCTAGAAAACTGAAAAAAAGTAAGTTTTTTTCGCAGGTCTACTGCGTTATCAAAAAGAGTTATAGTAAGGTGGTACCACGAGTCTTCTTGTCCTTTCGCGTACTACCTTTTTTTATGGAAAGGTGAGTTTATGGAACAATACAAATTATTAGAAAATAAACCAGTAGAAGAAACAGAAAGTAGTGTATTATCTTCTTGGGAAAGTGTAAATGATATACTTGATAAAACAATACAAAATAGAAATAAGGATCCTTACTGGGTATTTTATGATGGACCAGCAACCGCAAATGGACATCCGGGTCTTCATCATATGTTAGCAAAATTTTTAAAAGATACATTTTGTAAATATAAAACAATGCAAGGATACAAAGTAATTCGTAAAATTGGATGGGATACACATGGATTACCAGTAGAATTACAAGTAGAGAAAAAACTTGGCTTTAATAGTAAAAATGATATTGAAGATTATGGTATAGAAGAGTTTAATCAAAAATGTCGTGAAAGTGTTTGGGAAAATGAAAAAACTTTTACTGATTTAACTAGTAAAATGGGCCAATTTATTGATTTAAAAAATCCATATATTACTTATGATAACAATTATATTGAAACAGAATGGTGGATTTTAAAAAAATTCTTTGATGAAGGATATTTTTACTCTGGTAGCAAAATATTACCATACTGTCCTCGTTGTGGAACAGGACTTGCATCTCATGAAGTTGCACAAGGATACAAAGAGGTAAATGTAGATACTGTAATTGTTCCAATGAAGAAAAAAGATAGCGATTCTTACTTTCTTGTATGGACTACTACACCATGGACATTAATTTCAAATGTAGCATTATGTGTAAATCCTAATGAAACTTATATTGAAGCAGAATCTATGGGGCATAAATTTATTTTAGCTTCTAAATTAGCTAATTCTGTTTTAGGAGAAGAATATAAAGTTTTAAATGAAATGAAAGGTTCTGATTTAGAATACACAGAATATGAGCAATTAATTCCTGATTTAAAAGTAGACAAAAAAGCATTTTTTGTAACCTGCGATAATTATGTCACAATGGATTCTGGTACTGGTATAGTACATATTGCACCAGCCTTTGGTGAAGATGATGCAAGAGTTGGCAAAAACTATAATCTTCCTTACTTAAATCCAGTTGGAGAAGATGGAAAATATTTAGAAGGGACTTTTAAAGGACAATTCGTATTTGATGCTGATTTAGAAATTATTAAATACTTAAAAGCAAACGATAAATTGTTCAAAAAGCAAAAAGTAGTACATAACTATCCTCATTGTTGGAGATGTTCTACCCCTTTAATTTACTATTCTAAACCGAGTTACTACATAGAAACAACAAAGTTTAAAGACAAAATTATTGCAGCAAACAAAGAAGTAAATTGGTATCCAAAATATGTAGGAGAAAAACGTTTTGGAAATTGGCTAGAAGAATTAAAAGATTGGGCTATTTCAAGAAATCGTTACTGGGGTACGCCGCTACCTTTATGGACATGCTCTTGTGGTCATGAAATTATGGTTGGAAGTAGAAAAGAACTATGCGAATTAGCAACTACTAAAATAGATGAAAAAACAGTGGAACTTCACCGCCCTTATGTTGATGATATTAAATTGAAATGTAATAAGTGTGGTAGTGAAATGACAAGAGTAAAAGATGTAATCGATTGTTGGTTCGACTCAGGATCTATGCCATTTGCTCAATATCATTATCCATTTGAAAACAAAGAATTGTTTGAAACACAATTTCCAGCTGATTTTATTTGTGAAGGAATAGACCAAACAAGAGGATGGTTTTACACGCTTTTAGTAATTTCAACCTTTGTTCGTGGTTGTGCCCCTTATAAAAATGTATTAGTAAATGAACTAGTTCAAGATGCAGAAGGAAAGAAAATGAGTAAAAGCAAAGGAAATATTGTAGAACCATTTTCTACTATGAAAGAATTTGGAGCAGACGTAACTCGTTTTTATCTTCCATATGTTTCACCAGTTTGGACACCACTTCGTTTTGATCTAAAAGGATTAAAAGAAGTTTACTCAAAATTCATGAACCCACTAAAAAATACTTATAATTTCTTTGCAATGTATGCAAATACAGATCAAATAAATATAGAAGAATGCAAAATTGCTTATAATAAGCGTGAAGAAATTGATTTATGGTTATTATCAAAATACAATCGTTTAGTAGAATATGTAACTGCTTCTTTTGATGAATTTGATTTAAATAAAGTAGTACGTGCTATTACGAATTTCGTTTCCGAAGATTTATCAAATTGGTACATTAGAAGAAATAGAGCAAGATTCTGGGCTTCTACTTTAGATACTTCTAAAAAATCTGTTTATATAACTACATACGAAGTATTAGTAGGATTATCAAAATTAATTGCTCCAATTACTCCATTTATTAGTGAAGAAATTTACCGCAATCTAACAAACGAAGAAAGTGTTCATTTATCAAATTATCCTGTGGTAGAAAAGGACTTAATAAATGATACATTAGAAGAAAAGATGGATTTAGTAAGAGACATTATTAGTATTGGAAGAAACATCCGTGAAGAAGTTAAAATAAAGGTACGTGAACCACTTAGCGAAGCATTACTAGATTCTAGAATCGCAGCAAAAATAAATAATTTAATTCCATTAATTGAAGAAGAATTAAATGTAAAAAAAGTTAATTTCATTGAAGATTTAGGTAAATACATGGAATTTAGTATTAAGCCAAATTTTAAAACTGTAGGAAAAATCTTTGGATCAAAAATGAGTCAATTTCAAAATGCTTTAGAAAATTTAACCGAAGATCAAAAGAATTCTTTACAAAAAAATGAATCAATAGAACTTAATTTTGCTGATGAAAATCATACGATAACGAATGATATGATTGAAGTCAGAATTAGTGCAAAAGATGGATTTAATGTTGCTATGGAAAACAATAATTTTGTTATATTAAATACAGAGCGTACAGAAAAATTGATTTTAGAAGGACTTGCAAGAGAATTGGTCTCAAAAGTTCAAAATTTAAGAAAAACAGAAAATTTTGATATATCAGATCGTATTACAATTAAATATAGTGGAACAGAAAAAATTTGTTTAGCAATTGAAACTTTTGAAGACTATATCAAAGAAGAAACTCTTGCAACCAATTTAATAAAAGATGATTCACTAGATACATCATTTGATTTAAACGGAGAAAATACTTATCTGAGTATTTCTAAAAATTAACAGTTGAAATAAAACAACTGTTTTTTTATTGTGTAAATATGGAAATTTATTAAATTAAATAAGAAAAATAAATTGTATTTTTTCACTACCTATAATAGAATAAGACTAGAAGGAGGATTTTATGGACTTGTGGATTATGTGGTTAATCACGATTATTGCTCTTTCGTTTCTGGAAGCAGCCACCGTCAATTTAGTATCAGTATGGTTTATCCTAAGTGCCCTAATATCATTGATATTATCATTTTTTGATATATCATTCTTTATACAATTTGCAGTATTTGTCATAGTTGGAATATTCCTAATGATTACAACAAAACCAGTTTTACAAAAATGGATAAAACCAAGAGAAGTAAAAACAAATTTAGATCGCGTTATTGGAATGACTGGAGTAGTAACCGAAGAAATCACTAAAAATTCCATTGGAGAAATCAAAGTTGATGGAAAAAAATGGAGTGCATTTAGCACGAAAAAAATCCCTGTTGGGGAAAATGTCATCGTCGAAAGTATCGACGGAGTAAAATTAAAAGTAAAAATTTTAGAAAAAAGAGAGAGTGAGTAATTTATGCCTGTATTTATAGCGCTTTTAATTATTGTAGGAATTATTTTAATACCATGTATAAAAGTAGTTCCACAATCAAAAACTTATGTTATTGAACGTTTAGGTTCATATTATGTAACATGGTCAAATGGTCTTCATTTTAAAATGCCATTTATAGATCGTGTTGCAAGTGTAGTTTCTCTAAAAGAAACTGTAAAAGACTTTGCACCACAACCAGTAATCACAAAAGATAATGTTACAATGCAAATTGACACTGTAGTTTATTTCCAAATCACAGATGCCAAATTATACACTTATGGAGTAGATTATCCAATTAGTGCAATTGAAAATTTAACAGCTACAACACTACGTAACTTAATTGGTGAATTAGAACTTGACCAAACATTAACTTCAAGAGATATTATCAATTCTAAGATGCGTGCCATTTTAGATGAAGCAACAGATCCTTGGGGAATCAAAGTAAATCGTGTTGAAGTAAAAAATATTTTGCCTCCAAAAGATATACAAGAAGCAATGGAAAAACAAATGCGTGCTGAACGTGAAAGACGTGAAAAAATTCTTCAAGCAGAAGGAGAAAAGAAATCAAGTATCCTTATTGCTGAAGGAGAAAAAGAAAGTGCCATTTTAAGAGCAGAAGCAGATAAAGAAGCAAAAATAAAACGTGCTGAAGGAGAAGCTGAAGCACTACTTAAGTTAAAACAAGCAGAAGCTGATGGTATGAAATTATTAAAAGAAGCAAAAGCAGATGAATCTGTATTACGTCTAAAAAGCTATGAAACTTTATCAAAACTTGCAGATGGACAATCAACTAAAATTATACTTCCATCAGAATTATCAGGAATTGCATCTTTTGGAACTGTATTAAAAGAAACATTAAATTCTAAAAAAGAAAAATAGAAACTGCAAAGGCAGTTTTTTCATATTAAAAATATAAAAGGTAAGGTAGTAGAAATGGAAAAACAAATTATAATTATTAATGGAACTGGTGGGTGTGGAAAAGATACCTTTGTCACATTTGCTCAAAAAGTAGGTCGTGTAAGAAATATTTCATCGATAGATTTAGTAAAAGAATTAGCAATACATCTAGGATATTTGGGAGGAAAGTCGGATAAAGATCGTAAATTTTTAAGTGAATTAAAAAGAATTACAACAGAATATAATGATTTATCTTTCCAAGATATTTCTAGAAAAGTAGAAGAATTTAAAAAAAGCAATGATGATATTTTATTTATTCATATAAGAGAACCAGAAGAAATTGAAAGAGCAAAACTTGCGTTTGGTGCTAAAACATTATTAATTAAAAGAATAGGGTATGAAACTATCACTTCTAATGCCTCAGATGCAAATGTAGAAAATTATATTTATGATTATGTTATTACAAACGAAAGTTTAGAAAGTTTAGAAAATCAAGCTTACTCATTGATAAATGGTTTGACTGAAAAAAAACTTACTAGAAAATTAGATTAAGAAAGGAATTTATAATTATGGAGCATGTAACACATGATGATTTAGAACCAATTTATAATGAATATTCTAAGATTTTAATTTTAGGTTCTATACCAAGTAGAAAATCACGTGAAGTAAAATTTTACTATGCTCATCCTAAAAATCGTTTTTGGAAAACATTAGAAACAATTTTTGAAGAACCTATTATGGATCGCAAGTCATTCGTTTTAAATCATAAAATTGCTTTATGGGATGTTATCTATTCTTGTGATATAATGGCCTCTAGTGATGCATCTATAAAAAATGTCATCCCAAATGATATTTCAAAAATTATAAAAGAAACTAAGATAAAGAAAATTTTTACAACAGGAAAGACTGCAGAAAAATATTATCAAAAATTAATTTATCCAAGTTTAAAAATGGAAAGCATTTGTTTGCCAAGTACATCTCCTGCAAATTGTCAGTTAAAAGAAAAAGAATTAATAGAAGCGTGGAAAATAATTTTGGAATATTTAAAGTGATGATAATACTATTGAGAAGGTGAAATATGATTGCAAGTATCTTACTAGAAATTAAAGCCAAAAATGTAGATAAAACATTTGATTATCTTATTCCAGAAACATTAAAGTCCACTATAAAAGTTGGAATGAGAGTATTAGTTCCTTTTGGTCCTCAAAGCTTAGAAGGCTATATATTAAAAATAAAAGATCAAACAGATGCTGAAATAGAATTAAAAGAGATTATAAAAAATATTGATGAAGAAGTAGTATTAAATGAAGAACTATTAGAAATAGGGAAGTTTATACAAGATAATACTCTTGCAAGCTTAAGTAGTGCTTATAGTACTATGCTTCCAACCGCACTAAAAGCAAGAAAAAAAACACAAATATCGAAAAAATATGAAACATACCTTTCTTTAAATATATCGTTAGATCAAGCATATTTAATATGTAAAAAAGAATCGCAAAAACAAATTATAGAATTATTTGAAAGTGGTATATTAATATCAAAAAAAGATGCCCAATCAATATCTGTTTCTTCTACAAAAACCTTAATTCAAAAAGGAATTTTAAAAGAAGAAAAAGAAGAAACATATCGTTATCAAATAAAAGAGTATATAAAAGATGAAAAAAAGAAATTGAATGAAGAACAAGAAAATGCTTTAAATAAAATAAAAGAAAGTTTTCAAAATTCAAAAACAATTGTATTAAAAGGCGTAACAGGATCTGGTAAAACAGAAGTATACATGCAAGCAATTGAAGAAGTTCTGGATTTAGGATTATCTGCATTGGTACTAGTTCCAGAAATTAGTTTAACCCCACAATTTATATTAAATTTTGCTCGTCGTTTTGGCTCTAATATAGCTGTATTACATTCAGGATTAAGTGATGGAGAAAAATATGATGAATGGCGAAAAATAGAAAAACAAGAAGTCTCTATCGTGATTGGCGCTCGAAGTGCTATTTTTGCTCCATTAAAAAATATTGGTTTGATTATTATTGATGAATGTCATTCAGATTCATACAAACAAGAAAATCGTCCCAAATATCATGCAATTGATATTGCCTTGTTTCGCTCTAAATATCATAATTGTCCAGTGATATTAGGAAGTGCAACCCCAACCTTAGAAATACTTGCAAGAGCAAAAAAGGGGCTTTATGAATTAATTTCATTAAACTATAGGGTTAATAAAAAACCGTTACCATCTGTTACAATCGTAGATATGGCAGAAGAAATAAAACATCATCATCCAATAATTAGTGAATTACTAGAAAAGAAAATAGAAGAATGTTTAGAAAAACAAGAACAAGTCATGATTTTACTAAATCGTCGTGGACACTCTACTACAATTAATTGTTCTTCATGTGGGTTTACCTATAAATGCCCCCACTGTGATATTACTTTAACATTTCATAAATCAACCAAAAATCTTCGCTGTCATTATTGTGGTTATACAAAGTTTTTAGATTCTAACTGTCCAAACTGTCAAGAAGATGCCTTAAATTATTATGGTCTTGGAACAGAAAAATTAGAAAGCACTATAAAAGAAAAATTTCCATTAGCTAGAATTATTCGAATGGATACAGATACCACAAATAAAAAAGGTGCTTTAGAAAAAATAGTAGAGGATTATAGAGAAAATAAATATGATATTTTAATTGGAACTCAAATGATTAGTAAAGGACTAGATTTTCCAAAAGTAACTTTAGTGGGAATTGTAAGTGCAGATATCACATTAAACATCCCAGACTTTCGAAGCGGTGAAAAAACATTTGCGCTACTTTACCAAGCAAGTGGAAGAGCAGGAAGAAGCAACTTACCTGGGAGTGTTATCATTGAAACTTTTAATCCTGATAATCATGTTTTAAACTGTGTAAAAGATCAAGATTTTGAAAAATTTTATGAATATGAAATGAACATTCGAAAAACGTTAAAATATCCTCCTTTTTACTTTCTGGCTCATCTCACAATAAAAAGTAAAGAATACGAGTGTGCCTCAAAAGAAGCAACAAAAACTGCTAATTTTTTAAAGCGTAAACTAAATAAAAATACAATTGTATTAGGGCCAACAACGGCAAATATGTTTCGAGTAAATAATATATACCATTTTGAAATTATGATAAAATATCGATTTGATGACTCTTTAAAACCAGCACTAAAAGAATTGGATAAGTTATTTTTATTAAATAAAAAAGTAGATATTGATATTGATATGTCCTATTAAATATTTATGATATAATACAAAATAGAAAAGGTGATCATATGAAAAATCCAAGAATCATTTTTATGGGAACTCCAGAATTTGCAGTACCAGTTTTAGAAATGCTAATAGAAAACTATAATGTAGTTTTAGTTGTTACACAACCTGATAAACCAGTTGGTAGAAAACAAATACTTAAAGAAACGCCGATTAAGGAAGTAGCACAAAAACATAATATAGAAGTATTTCAACCAACTCGTATCCGTACAGATTTTAATAAAATATTAGAGGCTTCTCCTGATTTAATTATTACTTGTGCTTATGGTCAAATTATCCCAAAAGAAGTTTTAGATTGTCCTACAATTGCTTGCTTTAATGTTCACGCATCATTATTACCCAAATACCGTGGTGGTGCCCCAATTCATAAAGCAGTTATAAATGGAGAAAAAGAAACAGGTATTACCATTATGTATATGGATGTCGGAATGGACACAGGAGATATGGTAGCTAAGAAAACTTTAAAAATTACAGATGAAGACAATGTAGGATCGCTTCATGAAAAACTCTCTTTACTGGGATCAGATTTATTAAAAGAAACACTACCAAGTATTTTAAATCAAACAAATAAAAGAGAAAAACAAAAAGAAGAAGATGCAACTTATGCTTATAACATAAAAAGAGAAGAAGAACACTTAGACTTTTCTAAAAGTGGAATTGAATTAATGAATCAAATTCGAGGATTAAATCCATGGCCAACTGCTAATTTCTTTTTAAATGATATGGAGTTTAAAGCTTTAGAAGCTGAATTTCAAAAAAAAGATACAAAAGAAATAGGAATAATAAAAGAAATAACAAAAGAAGCAATAGGAATTACTTGTAAAGATGGAATATTATACATAAAAAAATTAAAACCTTTTGGTAAAAAAATAATGTCAACAAAAGATTATTTAAATGGCATTTCAAAAGAAAATTTGGTAAATCAAAAAGTGAAGTGATAAAAATGAAGCAAGAAAAAAGTAAAACAACTCTTTCTAAAATGTGGCACGATAAAAAAGGGAAAGCCATTTTAAAATTAGGAATATGGTTTCTCTTTTTTATCATAATGGCTTTCGTTATGATGATTACAAGTATATTTAGTAAACCTATAACCAATAAAGAAAATGAAATTTCAAAAGATCCAGAAATAACAGAGTTTCTAAATATAGACAAAATGTGGGATACTCTAATAATTTCAAATTATAAGTATAATTATCAGATAAAAGAAAAAAGTACAATGGACACTATTATATATCAAGGAAAAATAAATAATAATATTAACACAGGATATAAAGAATCAAAATTAGGCATTATAAAATATCGAATAGAAGAAAACCATATTTATCAAATATTAGTAGACAAAGAAGAAGAGATAACTAATTTATACGACATAGAAGATCAAGAATATTTAATATTATCATCCATTTTGGAAAAGCTAAAAATGTTACAGCCAACAGAAACTAAAAATGGAACAATGAGATCTTTAACTTATTTATGGAATGAAGTTACAATAGTTGTTAATACCACTTTAAGTAGCATAAGCCAAATTCGTATAGATACACCACAAAAGGAATATAATTTATCATTCATGATAGATTCTGAAAATAATAATGAAACAACAAAGTAGGTATAATATGAAAAAAAGTTATATTTTTGTAGTATTCTTCTTCTTTTTTCTTTTTATTACTTCTGCCTTTGCAATAGAGTTTAACTTAAAATCCAATCATGCTTTACTAATTAATTTAGATGAACAAAAAATATTGTATGAACAAAATGCTAATGAGAAAACATCCATTGCATCTCTTACTAAAATAATGACAGCAATCGTTGCTTTAGAAAATATAAAATCTTTAGATGACAAAGTAGTTTTAATTTCAAGAGATTTTCAAGGACTTCAAGAAGCAAATGCAGCAGTAGCAGGTTTTTTTGTAGGGGAAACAGTTACTTACCGTGATTTACTGTATGGATTAATGCTTCCCTCTGGAGCAGATGCAGCACAAGCGCTAACAAGGCTTATAGCTGGAAATCGCGAAAACTTTGTATTAAAAATGAATGAAAAAGCAAAAGAGCTTGGTCTTAACAATACAAATTTTGTAAATGAAACAGGATTAGATATTGAAAACCATTATTCTTCCTTAAAAGATGTAGCAAAAATATTTCAATATGCACTACAAAATGAAGACTTTAAAAAAATTATATCCTCTAGTTCCTATACGATAAGTAATAACTCCAAAACACTACAAAGTACTGTTTTTAAAAATTTAAAGAAAAATAACTTAGAAATGGACTATATGATTGGGGGAAAAACAGGAACGACTGAAAATGCTGGACTATGTCTTGCATCAATTGCTAACTATAATGATACTAATTATATGTTGATTACAACTGGAGCACCACAAGAAAATAATAATCCATATAATTTCATAGATGCCAAGACTATTTATGATTATTATATTTCAAATTATGCTACTAAAACAATACTAGAAAAAGGTAATGTAGTCCTAACGTTAAATACTGTATATGCAAAAGAAGAGCAAATAACGTTTCAAATGCCTGAAAGCATATCATTGTATTTACAAAAAGACTTTCAAAAAGAAAATATACAATATGAATATTTAGGAGTAAAAGAAATAAAATATGATACTCCATTAAATACAAAATTAGGAACTTTAAAAATTATCGTAGAAAATGAAACTATAAAAACATTAGATATTGTGTTATTAGAACAACTGCATTTTGATTTTATTAATTATCTAAAATATAATCCAATTTTTATAATTTTATTTATAGTTCTATTAATTGTATTACTTTCTTTCTTCAAGATAAAAAAGAAAAAAGCTAATTATAAAAGAAGAAAATACTAGAAGAAAATTTCTTCTTTTTTGGTGGCTTTCCTAACAAAATTGTAATAATAATAAAAAGTATCCTTTGCTATAATATAGCAGAAAGGAGTTAAAAAAATGACTCAGATTTTAAAATTAAACAATGTAAAAAAATATTATGGAGATTCAAAAGGATTAATTACTAAAGCAGTCAATGGAATTAGTTTTGAAATAGAAGACCAAGAATTTGTAGCAATTATGGGTTCTAGTGGAAGTGGAAAAACAACGCTATTAAATTGCATAGCAACCATAGACAAAGTAACAAGCGGCTCAATTACAATTGGTGACAAAGATATCACTTCATTAAAAGAAAATGAAATTGCTGATTTTAGAAGAAAAGAATTAGGATTTATTTTTCAAGACTTTAATTTACTTGATACATTAACAAATGAAGAAAATATTGCCTTATCTTTGATTATAAATAAAGAAAAAACAGATCAAATAGATGTTTTAGTAAGTGATTTAGCTAAAAAATTGGGAATAGAAACAATACTAAAAAAATTTCCATATGAAATTTCTGGAGGTCAAAAACAAAGAGTTGCTAGCGCAAGAGCCTTAATAAATAATCCTAAAATCATTTTAGCAGATGAACCAACTGGAGCACTTGACTCAAAATCTGCCAGAATGCTTTTAGAAACTATGGCTACAATGAACAAAGAATTGCAGTCAACAATTCTTATGGTAACTCATGATTCATTTAGTGCTAGTTTTTGTAAAAGAGTATTATTTTTAAAAGATGGTAAAATATTTACAGAAATTTATCGTGGAGAAAAATCAAGAAAAGAATTTTTTAATGAAATATTAGATGTTTTAACACTACTTGGGGGAGATGTTGATCTTGTTAAATAAATTAGCAATTAAAAATGCTTATCGAAGTATCAAAGACTACGCCATCTATTTAATTACAGTGACACTTTCTTTTTCCTTTTTATTTGCTTTTAATCTAATTGGATATTCAGAAGATGTCTTGAATTTAAGTAGTACTATGGTAAATTTTAAATATTCCATGTATGTAGTAAATAGTATTATTATTTTTGTAATTTGTTTTCTAATTAATTACACGACTAAATTTATTTTCAAAAAAAGAAGTAAAGAATTAGGAACTTATATGATGTTAGGAATCAAAAAAAAGAAAATTACTTCATTAATCACAAAAGAAAATTTACTTTTAGGATTTACTTCATTATTTTTAGCAATTCCTTTAGGTTATCTCTTCAGCATAGTTATGTCTTATATAATGATGAATATATTTGAATTACCAAAGCTTATAAAAATTAGTTTTACCACAGATGCATTTATAATAACATTTCTTTATTTTTTTATTATCTATATAATCGTATTATTCTTACTTTGTAGAAGATTCAAAAAAATGAAAATACATGATCTTTTGTATTATGAACGTAAAAATGAAAAAAAGAATAAAGATAAATCAATACTTTCTACTATTGTTTTCCTAATATCTTTAGCTCTAGGTATTTTTGCTTTGATTCTCTTTGATAAACAATTTATATCCATTGGAAAAGAACCATCCATGAGTCAAATATTTTTATGTATCCTGGCTCTAATAATAAGTATCTATGGCATTATGATAACAATATCAGGATTTGCATTAAACTTTGTCTTAAAACATAAAAAATTGAAATACAAAAAAGAAAATTTGTTTTTAGTGCGTATGTTTAGTTCTAAAGTAAGAAGTATGAGTTTTACTCTTGGCACATTAAGTGTTTTAATTACACTATCATTAATCGCCTTAAATATATCTAGTCTTTTTAAAGGAATGTTTGAATATCAAATTAGCCAAAATGCTCCTTATGATATTAGTATTAATTTAGAAAACATGGATGAATTACCAAAATATATAAATAAAATTGAAGAATTTTATTCTATAAAAGAAAAGTTTATTCATCATACATATTATGATTCTTATAATAACATTCGTAATGGAATTTTAAATGATTATTATAGTTGGCATCAAAAAGATCTGGTTATTAAATTAAGTGATTATAATAAGCTAATGGATTTAAAAAATGAATCGAGATTAAATCTTCAAGAAGATGAATTTTTAATTAACTGTTCAAAGGAAGCATGTGAAAAAATTGAAGAAAGTAATATAAAAGAATTTAAAACAAAAACGGGTAAATCTTTAAAAGTAAAAGATATTACTAATGAAGGTTTTGACAGAAATATTGTAGGTTTTTCTTATTTTAGTGTTTTACCTGACCAGTATGTTGAAGAGTTAATGGCAAATACCATATTAACAGTAAACACAAAAGAGAAAACATCTGAATTATTTGCAGATCAATTAATCAGTATAAATTCTAAAGATAACTGTCATCAAGAAAATAATATGTATATTTGTTATTCCATGTCTAACATAGTGGTAAAAGGAAAAGAAGAAGTAACAAATAAAAGCTTTATGACTATTACATCATTTATCTGCTTTTATATTGCTTTAATATTTACAGCAGTAGTTGGAACCATTTTAGCAATACAATCACTAAGTGAATCTTGTGAATACAAGTATAGATATACAGTTTTAAAAAGACTAGGATATAATAATACAGACTGTTATAAATTAATTCGTAAACAGTTACTATACTTCTTTATTTTTCCAGTAATGATACCAATCATTGTAAGCTTTAGTTCATTAAAGTCCATGAATAATCTTTTTCAAATTGCACTAACAACAAGCAATGAATATTTAAGCTACTTTATGATAAATTTATTTTTCTTCCTAAGTATTTATATTTTATATTTAATTGCTACTTATTTTGGATATAAGAAAAACATAGAAGAATAAAAAGAAATTGTATATACTATAAAAAAGGTGAAAGTATGAATATAGTAATTATTGAAGATGATAAAAAAATTAGTAGTGAATTAGCTAAATTATTAGAATCGAATGGATATCATACGACAGTAATAGAAGAATTTGAAAATGTTGCTTCAAAAATAATAGGACAAAATGTAGATTTAATTCTTTTGGATGTTAACTTACCGTTTGAAAATGGTTTTGAGATTTGCAAAAAAATTCATAATTTTAATCAAGTACCTATTATTTTTGTGACAAGTAGAGCAACAGATAAAGATGAATTAAAAAGTATTGAAGTTGGAGGATTAGATTTTATCACTAAACCATACAACAAATCTATTTTATTAGAAAAAATGAAACGTGCATTAAAACAAAATAATCCTATAAACTATAAATATATGAAAAAAAATGGCTGCTTACTTGATCTTCATTTATCCATTCTAAGCTATCAAGAAAAGCAAGTAGAATTAACTAGAAATGAATTTCGTATTCTTTATTATTTCTTTTTAAACGCAGATCGTATTATTTCAAAAGAAGAATTATTAGAATATTTATGGAATGATAAATATTATTTAGATGAAACTATATTAATGGTAAATATAAATAGACTTCGTAAAAAAGCAGATGAGATTGGAGCAAAAAATTTAATTAAAACAATTCGTAAGAAAGGATATATTCTATGAAATTTGTAGACTTTATAGAAGAAAAAATAACTTTTCTACTGTATCAAACTAGTTTTTTGCTTCTTCTTTCTATATTATTAAAATCATTAGAAATTGATTTATCTTTCATTTTATTTTTATGTCTATTCTTTCTATTTACTAATTTTTTATTTCTTGGCATTGAATTTTTAAGATTAACAAGCAAAAATAAAAAAATTGAGAATTTATATAATAGCTTAGAAGAAAAGTATTTAATCTCTGAAGTATTACCAAAATCCAAAAATTTAGAAAATCAAGCGTATTACGATGCCTTAAAAATAGCTTGCAAATCAATGAATGATAAAATAAGTAATTTGCAAAAAGAAAAAGAAGAATATCAAGAATATATCGAATCTTTTGTTCATGAAATTAAAACGCCTATAGCAGCGCTTTCTCTAGTTTATGATAATCAAAAAGATTATGAATTAAAAGTAGAAATTCAAAAGATTAGTAACTTGATTGAACAAATACTTTATTATGCTAGGAGTGACACTACAGAACATGATTATTTTGTTAGAAGTATTTCTTTAAGTGATTTAATTCATAATGTGCTTTTAGAATATAAAGATTACATTCTACATCAAAAAATAGCATTAAAAATTCATGATTTAGAAAATATTGTATATACGGATGAAAAATGGCTTAATTTTATACTTTCTCAAATAATACAAAATGCTATAAAATATTGCAAAGAAAAGAAAAAAGAAATAGAAATATTTAGCACAAATAATAAAAATAATATTGTACTAACAATAAAAGATAATGGAATTGGAATAGAAAAAAGTGATCTAAAAAGAGTGTTTGAAAAAGGATTTACTGGCTCAAATCGTGGGCAAAAAACTGCAACAGGTATGGGTTTATATTTATCAAAAAAATTGTCAGATCGTTTGGGTTTAAATTTAAAGATTTTCTCAGAAAAAGATTTATATACCAAAATAGAAATTATTTTTCCTAAAAATAACTTTTATCAAAATAGAATGTCAAAAGCTTGACATTCTTTTCTATTTACTTATTTAATGATATAATAAAAATGAATTTTAAAAAAAGTGAAGGTGTGATATGAAAAAATTATTTTTAATTTTATTATGTTGTTTTTTTCTATGTGGTTGCCAAAAAGAAACAGAATATGAAAAATTAATGAAAGAAAATGATTACATAATAATAGATGTGAGAACAAAAGAAGAATATGATGAGGAACATATTAAAGATGCAATCAATATTCCATATGACATAATAGAAGAAAATATAAATGTTTCAAAAGACAAAATGATATTTGTATATTGTTACAGTGGTGGACGAAGCAAAATAGCATATGAGACTTTAACCAAAATTGGCTATAAAGTTTATGATATGGGAGGTATTGCTAAAATAAAACTACCAAAAATAACAAAATAAGTGTTAATAGACTTTAATTAGTCTATTTTTTTTGCTAAATTTAGTGCTATAATATTCTTAGAAAAGAGTTGGAGTTTATGAATAATATTAGTAAAACAATGTGGGGAATTGTCTTAATTGCTATTGGGATAATTATTGGTTTAAATAGTTTAGAAATAACAGATATTAATATCTTCTTTGAAGGATGGTGGACACTATTTATTATCATTCCTTGTTTCATAGGTTTATTTAATGAAAAAGAAGGAAAATTAGGGAATTTAATAGGTTTATTAATTGGAATAGCACTTCTTTGTAGTTCAAGAGGATATTTACCATTTGATATTATCGCAAAATTAATTTTACCATTTATTTTAGTAATGATTGGACTTTCAATGATATTTAAAAATACATTACAAAAAAATATATCAGAGAAAATTAATAACGCTAAAGATGGATTAGAAAGTATCGTTGCAACATTTACAGAACAAAAAATATCAAAAGCAGATGAGACATTTGAAGGAGCAAGTTTAGATGCAGTTTTTGGTGGAATTACTTTAGACATTAGTGAAGCAAAGCTAAAAGAAGAAACTGTAATAAAAGCAAGTTCAATATTTGGTGGAATAACTATTATTACTCCAAAAGATGTTGAAGTAAAAGTAAAATCAACTTCAATTTTTGGCGGAGTATCAAACCATGCTAAACACCAAAAAAGTAGTAAAAAAATAATTTACATTGAAACTTTTTCATTATTTGGAGGAGTTGATATTAAATGAGTAGTGGTCAAAAATTAATCAAAATATCAGCGATATGCTTGGCAATATTCATTATTGTAAATATTTTAAATGCAATATTTATGGGAATAGGACTTCTAGGTGGATTTAATATTTCCTCAAAACAAGGAAGAAATTATGTAAAAACTTATCAAGAAGTGAGTCAAATAAAAATAGACGTAAATGCTTCTAAAGTAATAGTTCGCTTAGGGTCAGAATTGAAAGTGGAAGCCAATAACGTAAGCAAAAATTTTACTTCTAAATTAGTTAATATGAATATTTTAAAAATTGAAGAACATGACTCTTGGTTTTGGAATCATCGATCAGGAGAAATTATAGTAACTATTCCAGAAAATATGCCATTAGAAGAACTAGATATTGATTGTGGAGCTGGAAAAATTGAGATTGACAGTATTACTGCTAGAAAACTTGATTTAGATGCAGGAGCTGGACTTTTAACCATAAATCACTCTAATTTCTCTAATACAGATATCGATGGTGGAGCTGGAGAGCTAAAAATAACCTCTTCGATTTTACGAAATCTTGATTTAGATGCTGGTGTTGGAAAGGTTTCTATTGAAGGAGAAATTTATGGACATAGCCAAATTGATTGTGGAATAGGGGAAGTAAATTTTGATTTAGGAAACTCAGAAAATTATCATTTAATGATCCAAAAAGGTCTTGGAAGCATTCGTGTAAATGGTGTCAATTATAACGATGATACAACTATAGGAACTGGAGAAAATATTGTTAAAATTTCTGGTGGTATAGGAAGTATAAATATTAATTATAATGAGTCAAAATTAATAGATTAATTTTGACTTTTTTCTTTTTTTATCTGTCGACCTAGAAAGTACTAAAAATACCTTGATATCGACAGACATTTTTAGTGAAAAGAAATAAAAACATAGAATTTTTTTAAAAAAAATGATATATTTTAATGGAAATTAATTAAGAAATGATTAATTTTACGGCTTAAAATCTAAACATAGTGTAATTTAAAGAAGATTGTTTTTATAGCACCCTGACCGGTTTTAAAAACTTAAAATCTAAACATAGTGTAATTTAAAGCATAAATAACTAAATTAAAATTTCTAATTCTTTTACTTAAAATCTAAACATAGTGTAATTTAAAGGATGATTATGTATAATATTAGTGATGATTATAAAATCTTAAAATCTAAACATAGTGTAATTTAAAGACAAAAGCAATTGACATGGCAACAAAGGATTTTTTAACTTAAAATCTAAACATAGTGTAATTTAAAGTTTTCAAGAGTAATATTATATAACTTTGCTATAAAACTTAAAATCTAAACATAGTGTAATTTAAAGTTTTTATCAGTATAATGATAAATATTATAAATCTTACTTAAAATCTAAACATAGTGTAATTTAAAGGGATATTGTTTTGTGTATTGGACCAATGCTCAAATACTTAAAATCTAAACATAGTGTAATTTAAAGAGACTTCTCAGGGGAGCTAGTAGATAATATTAACGACTTAAAATCTAAACATAGTGTAATTTAAAGCAGGTAGGAGATAAAATCTCAGAAAAGTCTATTTCTCTTAAAATCTAAACATAGTGTAATTTAAAGATTAGTTGAAGTGGTGCTGTAATAACACTAGTCAAACTTAAAATCTAAACATAGTGTAATTTAAAGATATTATAATATGTCATTTTTCTACATAGCAGCAAACTTAAAATCTAAACATAGTGTAATTTAAAGAATATTTTGGATCCAAAGATCAATGCATCCAATTTACTTAAAATCTAAACATAGTGTAATTTAAAGAAAGAGAAGAATAAAATAATTAAAGCACAAAAACATTTAAAATCTAAACATAGTGTAATTTAAAGGAAATTGTATCTAAAGAAAGTGAAATGGCTTCTGTAATTAGAATCAAAACATAATGTAATTTAAAGCAAGTTTCAACAGATAAATTACCTGCCATGTGGTGCCTAGAATCAAAACATAATGTAATTTGAAACTATAAATAGAATAGAAAAAGAACCATAAATTATAGTTCTTGGATTTTTGGAAGCTTTTCTTTATCTTCTTTTGTTAATCTGCGCACTTGTCCTGGAGGATCAATAGCAATTTGGTCATCTCCAAATAAAAATGATTTTGTATTCTCCTTAGCTTCTTTCTCTGTCATTTTTTTATTCACTTCTAAGTTTCGACCTACAACTTTTTGTAATTGTTTATAATCACTTTGAAGAAAATCAAAAGTGGTTTGATAGAAAACATTTTTCTTTGTTTCAATTGAAATATCCCACTCAGCTACATTTTGCTTTGTAATATTGGTATTTCTTTCTTCTTCTGCTAGTCTTTCTTTTAATTCACTTCTTTCAGATTTTAATTGTTCTGTTTCTTGTTCAATATTTTGAATATTGTCTCGAAGTTTATTTTGCTTTTTTTGTATTTCAGCTATTTTTTGTTGTTCTTGAGTAATTCTCTTTTGAATTCCATTAAGTGAGCCATTTGGAGTAGCAGGAGAAGATAATAATTTTCCTAATGTTTTTATACGATTTTTAATTACAATAATTTGTAGTTCTAAAATGGATATTTCAAGATGACATTGGTTAATTTTATCATCTTGTTCTTGAAACTTTTTTTCAATATCTTCTATTTTAGTTTTTAATTCTTGAACTTTAAAAAGTTGATTTTGATATAAAGTATAACATCTTGTTCTTTTTTCTTGATCACTCTTAATTTTTTCTTCTAACTTCCTTTTGATATCTTTATCGCTATAAATCATATCCCAAAGTTGATCAGTACTAATTTTAAGCATAGTAAATCCCTCGTTAAGTATTATAACAAAAAATAAATAATTTAACTCATTTTTTTATGAATTAAGCGTAATTTTGGTATAATGAAGATGTGATGACTTATGAATAATATATATAGTAAAACAAAAGAAGAATTAGAATGTTATTTTGAATCAATAGGAGAGAAAAAATTTAAAGCTACACAAACTATTGAGTGGCTCTATCAAAAAAGAGAAGCAAATATTGATAATTGGACTAATATAAAAAAAGAAATACGTGAGAAAATTCAAGATCACTTTACTTTTGAAATGCCAAAAATAATAAAAAGAGAACAAGATAAATTAACAGAAAAATATTTAATTGAATTAAATGATTCACAACACATTGAAGCAGTTTTAATGCGTCATGATTATGGCAATTCAGTATGTGTATCTAGTCAGGTCGGATGCAATATGGGATGTGTTTTTTGCGAGTCAGGAAGATTAAAAAAAATTCGTAATTTAGAAACTTATGAGATGGTTAGTCAAATTCTATTAATTGAAGAATTAATAAATGAACGTATTTCAAGTGTTGTAATCATGGGAATTGGAGAACCGTTAGATAACTATGAAAACGTAATTAATTTTATTAAAATTATTAATGATGCAAAAGGAATTGCCATTGGTGCAAGGCACATTACATTGTCTACATGTGGTCTTATTCCAAAAATGAAGGAATTAATGAATTTACCATTGCAAATTAATCTAGCTATTAGTCTTCATGCTTCAAATAATGACTTACGCTCTAAATTGATGAAGGTAAACAAAGTGTATAGTATGAATGATTTAGTTGACACAATTAAAGAATATATTAATAAAACTAATAGACGAGTAACAATAGAATATGTTATGCTAAATAATGTAAATGATAAAATAGAACACGCAGTGGAATTAGCACACATTTTACATGGCTTAAATGTTTATGTAAATCTAATACCATACAATGAAACAAATCATTTAGAATTTAAAAAAAGTAATCAATCTCAAATTATGAAGTTTTATGATACGTTAAAAAAGAATAAAATTAATGTAACCATAAGAAAAGAATTTGGAAGTAAAATATCCGCTGCCTGTGGGCAACTAAGAAGCAAAGAGGTGGAAAAATGAAATCATTTTATTTGACAGATGCTGGAAAAGTAAGAAGCCATAATGAAGATAGTGTTACCATTTTGAAAAATAGCAATAATGAGTATTTATTAATGGTAGCAGATGGAATGGGTGGACATCGCGCTGGAGAAGTCGCATCAAGTATGGCTGTAACTCATTTAGGAAAAAGATTTACAAGTATTAGTAGTGTAGGATCAAAACTTGATGCTGTAAACTGGTTAACGGATAATGTCAATGAAATTAACAAAAATATTTTAGAGTATGCTGATACAAACCCAGACTCTAAAGGTCTTGGAACAACTCTTGTTGTAGCTCTTCTTACAAAAGAATATTTAATATTTGGTAATATAGGAGATTCTTCTGGATATGTACTAAAAAATAAAAAACTGCACAAAATAACCAAAGACCACACATTAGTAAATTTGCTTGTTCAAGCGGGAGACTTAACGGAAGAAGAAGCAAAATTTCATCCGAAAAAAAATGTTTTAATGAAAGCTCTTGGAGCCTCTGAAAAAGCTGAATTAGATATTTTTGATGTCGAAACTGACATAGAAGGAATTTTATTATGTAGTGATGGCTTAACCAATATGTTAACAAATGAACAAATTGAAAAAGTTCTTGAAGATAATGAATTAGAAATTGAAGAAAAAATAATTAAGCTAATTCGAAAAAGTAATGCAAGAGGTGGAACCGATAATATTTCAGTCGCTTATTTAAGTTTAGAAAGTGGTGAATCAAAATGATCATGAAGGGGCAAAAGATTAGTGATCGTTATCAAATAATTAAATCAATTGGAGAAGGTGGAATGGCCAATGTTTACCTTGCTTATGATACGATTTTAGATCGGAATGTTGCTGTAAAAGTATTGCGTGGAGATTTAGCAACTGATGAAAAATTTGTACGTCGGTTTCAAAGAGAAGCACTCTCAGCAAGTAGTTTAAGCCATCCAAATATAGTAGAAGTATATGATGTTGGAGAAGACAATGGCCAATATTATATTGTAATGGAATATATTGAAGGAAAACATTTAAAAGAACTTCTGAAAAAAAGAGGAAAATTAGTTCTTTCAGAAGTAATTGATATAATGCTTCAGATTACAGATGGTATGAGCGTTGCACATGATGCTTATATAATTCATCGAGATATTAAACCACAAAATATTATGATTCAAGAAAATGGTGTGGTAAAAATAACAGACTTTGGAATTGCAATGGCTATGAATGCTACACAATTAACACAAACAAATTCTGTAATGGGAAGTGTTCATTATCTTCCACCAGAGCAAGCAAATGGAAAAGGTTCAACATTACAAAGCGATATTTATTCTATGGGAATTTTAATGTATGAATTGCTAACTGGAAAATTACCATACAAAGGAGATAATGCTGTAGAAATTGCTTTAAAACATTTAAAAGAAAGCTTGCCAAGTATCAAAGAAGATTTACCAGATTTACCTCAAAGTGTTGAAAATATAATTATACGTGCCAGTTCCAAAAATCCTAAAAATCGTTATAATGATGCAAGAGAAATGCATGAAGACTTGCTAACTTGTTTAGATGAATCCAGAAAAAATGAAACGAAAGTAGTATTGGAAAATCCAGAAAATCTTGATGATCAACCAAAACAAAAACGTCAAAATAACTCAAAAAAAGAAAAAGAAAATGTAAAAGAAACAAAAAAAGAAGAGGAGGGAGAACTTATAGCAAAGCAAATTACGAAATCAGATTTAAAAAAACAAAATAAGTTATTAATTGCTTTAGCAGCAATTTTTACAGGATTAGTTGTTATTATTACCTCTGTAGTTCTTTTAATACCCGCATTAACAAAGCAAAAGGAATTAATTATTCCTGATGTAGTAGGGTTAACAGAGGAAGAAGCAGTAAAAAAACTTCAAGAAGAAGGTTTTAATGTAAAAGATGAAGTAGAAAGCGTTTCTTCTTCTGAAATTGAAGAAGGATTAGTAGTTAAAACTAACCCAATTATTGGTAGCAAGCGTACAAAAGGAACTGAAGTAACACTTTATATTAGCGAAGGTGACGCCAAAATAACTTTAGAAAATTATGTGGGACAAGATTTTAATTATGTAAAAGGTCTATTAGAAGGAAAAGGAATTCGCGTTTTAGAAGAAAAACGAGCTACAGAAGATGAAAATGCAGAATCAGGGAAAATAATTGGTCAATCAGTAGAAGCAGGAGAAAAACTATCACCTGGAGATTTTATTACACTTTATATTCCAAATATTGATAAATACCCAGATTTTACAGATGGTAGTTATACTGCAGATAGCGTAAAAGACTATTTAAAGGATTATAATGTATCTGTAACAGTAATTGAAAAAGAGGATACCACACATACAAAAGATACTGTAATTTATCAATCAAGAAAAGCAGGAGATCCTATTGTGCGTGGTGCAAGCATTACAATTCATGTAGCAAAAGAACCATCAAAAGATATAGAGGATGATCCAAACAAAGAACCAGTAGATGATTGTCCAACACCAGGTCTTTGCTAATGAAAGAGGGAAAAATAATTCGTATTATAAGTAACTTATATACTGTTAATATCGAAGGAAAAAATATAGATTGCCAAGCAAGAGGGAAATTTCGTAATGATAATATTACTCCTCTTGTTGGAGATTATTGTGAAATAGATGTAGAAAATAAATATATCATGCGTATTTTGCCAAGAAAAAATTATCTTTTAAGACCAAGTATAGCAAATGTTGATATTGCCCTTATTGTTACATCTTTAAAAAAACCAGATTTTTCTGCTTATCTACTTGATAAACTATTATCTTTAGTAAGTTTAAATCAAATAAAACCAATGATATGCTTTACAAAAGAGGATTTATTAGATATAGAGGAAAAAAAATCTTTCCAAGAATTAAAAACTTACTATCAAAAATCTGGATATGATGTCTATACAAACCAAGAACTTTCTAAACTACGAGTAGCTTTAAAAAATAAAGTAGTAGTAGTAACTGGCCAAACTGGTGCTGGTAAAAGTAGTTTATTGAATTCTTTAAATCCAAAATTGACTTTAAAAACATCACCAATTAGTGAAGCTTTAAATCGTGGAATTCACACAACTAGACATACAGAAATTTATAATATTGATGATTTTTTTATTGCAGATACTCCAGGTTTTTCTGCATTAGATCTAAAAGGATATCAAAAAGAAGAAATTCGAGATACATTTAAAGAATTTAAAAAGTATCAATGTAAATATAAAGATTGCAATCATCTAAATGAACCTAAATGTGGGGTAAAAGAAGCTTTAACAAATAATGAAATAAAAAAGAGTAGATATGAATCGTATCAATCTTTAATAAGTGAGGTTATCAAATGAAAATATCTGTATCTTATTTAAAAACACCATTAACAAAAGAAGAAACAATAAAAAAAATTGAAGAAACGAGTGCTGATTTATTGCATGTTGATTTAATGGATGGTCTTTTTGTAGATGATAATAATTTTACATGGGAAGAAACTTGGCCCTTATTAAATAAAGTAACAAAGCCATTAGATATTCATTTGATGACTTTAGATGTTGAACATCACATAAAAAATGCTCGAGTACTTAATCCTGAATTTATTACATTTCAATTGGAAGCGGCGAAATATATTAAAGACTGTATAGAGCTTGTCAAAAGTAGTGGAATAAAATGTGGCATTGCTATTTCTCCTGAAACACTAGTTGAAGAAATAGAACCTTACTTAAAAAAAATAGATTTAGTTTTAGTATTAAGTGTTCATCCAGGTCAAGGAGGACAAAAATTTATCCCAGAAACTATTGAAAAATTAGCAAGATTAAAAGAATTAAAAAAAGATTACAATTTTCTGATTGAAGTGGATGGTGGTATGAATGAGAAAACCATTGATCAGGTCCGTGATTATGTAGATATTGTGGTAAGTGGCTCATATATTTGTGAAGCTGATGATATGGAAAAAGCTATAAAAAAATTAAAATAAAACAAAAAACTCCAAAAGCGGAGTTTCTTAAATTGTAATCACATCACAAGGTGTGGTTTTTTGATACCCAAATAAAAAAGTAACTTAATTTTAAGCTACTTTTTTTGCTTCTCTTGCACTGATAATCACTTTTTCACCATTAATCGTTTTCTTTTGTAGGTTTGGTTTTTGACGACTTTTTGTAGCGTTGCAAGCTTTACTTCTTAAGTTTACTGATAAAGGTTTTTTTGTTGATACTTTCTTAGCCATTTGCTTCACCTCCGGTTTTCTTTCACTAAAGATTTTATCATTATTTATGTGCCAAGTCAAACAAATCGATTGAAGTCTCTATTTTTTTATTCTATAAGTTTATCTTGAAAGTAATAAAAGTTACAAAATAATATTTTTAACAATTTAACTTTGATAAACAATTAATTCATGTTGTGCTCGTGTCACAGAAACATAATATAAATTCTTTTCAAATTCATTATAATAATGTTCTTTATTTTGATAAACAAGAACGCTTTCAAATTCTAATCCTTTAGAAAGATATGCTGGAATAATGATAAAGTCATTTTTAAAAACATTTTTCTCTTCTAAAAGAAGAGTAACATCATAATCATTACATACTTTTTCATATATTTCTTTTGCGTCTATATCATCATGTGTAATGATAGCTACGCTTTTGTGAGTTTTTAATAAATAATCAATATCCTTAAAAAGATATTTGTCATCACTTCGAACAATTACAGGCTTATTCTGCTTCTTTTGTATAGCACTTACATGATTTAAGTGTAAAATGTTATTAGCATAAGAAATGATTTCAGGACTAGAACGATAAGTTTTATTTAATTCAATATATTTAGAATTCCAAAGTCGATTTAATATTTCTAAAGAGTCATAATAATAGTAAGGATTAATTGTTTGGTTTACATCTCCTAAAATTGTAAAAGAAGTTTTTTTAAATATTTTTTGTAAAATTTTATATTGTAAAAAACTATAATCTTGAGCTTCATCAATTACTACTTGTAAAATATCAGTATCATAAAAAAATCCCTCTAATAATCCTTTTAAATAAACTAATAATAATGCATCTTCATAAAAAATTTCTTTTTTATTTCCAAGGCGTTTGAGTTCTAAATCAGATGGTGCATAAGGATAAAAATCACTTTCCAAAAAACGAGTTAAAATTGCTCGGTAGTCTTTTTTGATTCCAAGGGATTCCAGTAATAATTTATGATAAGTAGATACTTTTTTATGACTTCCACGATAATTTTGTTCGCTGAACTTTTCCGCCATCTGACGTATTCTTTCAAAAAAAGGAGCTTGATTATATTTGTGATGAAAAAGTAAATCTAATTCATTTTTAGAATATTCATAAACATGATTTTCGCAAAATCCTGATTGAAAATGAATTTTATTAGTAAAATCTTTTACAAAGTCTTCCATATTTTGAATGATTTCATCGCTTTGCTTATAAAAAGTTTCAGAATCTTTCTTATGATTAGTATAATATCGCTTTAGAAATTCAGGATAAGATTCAACTAATTTATATTCAGTAATCATTTGACTTAAGTATTCGTGAAAAGTTGTTTGAAGTGTATTTTCTTCTCCTAATGTTGGCAAAACATCTGAAATATATTCTGTAAATATTTGATTTGGAGAGAAAATTAATATTTTATTAGATGTTAAATTAGGAATTTTATATAGCAAAAATGCAATTCGATGAAGTGCAACGCTAGTTTTACCAGATCCAGCAATTCCTTGAACAATCAAATTGCGATCTTTAACATTTCTTATAACCGCATTTTGTTCTTGCTGTATCGTTGTTACAATGTTTTTCATTTTATCTGTCGCTTCACTTGCTAGTACTTCTTGTAAAACTTCATCTTCGATATTAATATTACTATCTATAACTCGAATCAGTTCTTGATTTTCAATTTTATATTGTCGTTTTTGTAATAATTCAGTGTGAATTAGTCCAGAAGGAGTTTCGTAAATTACAGGACCATTTTCAAAATCATAAAAAATACTTGAAATAGGTGAGCGCCAATCATAAATTATATTATCCAAATTTTTCTTTTTTAAATAAGTCATCCCAATGTAAATTTTTTGCTTCTTTTGATGTTCATTTAAAATTTCTATAGAGGCAAAATAAGGAGAGTTTTTAATTTGTAAAAGTTTTTTAAAATACTCTCTAGTCTGCAACAAAAGATTTGCTTCTTGTTCACTATTACTTCGTACACTTAGTATCTCTTGTTTATCCATATCACTTCTAGATTCCCAAGCATATTTCCGAAATTCTTGGATTTTATCTGCATCCATAAAAATTTCTTGTTCTAACAATTCAATCTTTTGATTTAATTCTTCGACTACAAAATTTAGCCACTGTTTTTCTTGTTCCATGTTTTCGCCTTCTTTCTATACACGAAAAAAAGCCCGAATCTATTTTCAGGATTTCCATCGTGTCTTTCATGATTAGTCTTATTTTAAGTAAAAAGTCAAATTCATTTTAAGAAAAAAATAAAATATTGTCAAGAAAAAAGGAAAAAAGAAATATAGCATGTATATTGGTAGTAGAGTAGATGATTTTATCAGACAGAGTAATAGAAAAAATGATATAATAAATCTAGATGGTGGGGTGGTAATATGTATGTACCTTTAAAAATAACTTCAGACTATTCACTTTTAAAAAGCCTTATTAAAATAGATGATTTAATGCTATTTTTAAAAAAACATAATGTTACAGCAGCAGCCCTAATTGATGAAAATCTATACGGAGCAATGGAATTTTATAATAGTTGTCAAAAAAACGATATAAAGCCAATTTTAGGATTAGAGATAACTTTGCAAGAAAAATTAATTTATATTTATGCAAAAGATTATCAAGGATATTTAAATTTATTAAAAATTCATACAATAAAAGAAAAAAGTAAAATAACAAAAGAAGATTTAAAAGTATATTCTAAATCTTTAAAAGTAATAATCCCTTTCTTAGAATTCGAATTATTTGATGAATTAAAAGGTGATTTTGAAGAGATATATTTGGGATATCAAACCGAAATGGAAAAAAATAATGCCTTAATAAAAACGTCGAAAGTTGTTTATGCGAGAAATATAAAAGCTTTAGAAGAAAAAGATACAATTTATTTGGATTATTTAAAAATGATAGATTTAGGAACTACACAAAGTAGTATTTCAAAAAGTAATTATGACAAGAACTATTTCACACTAGATTACGAAAAAGAAGAGGAAGAAAATACAACATCTTTTATTTCAGATATCGATATTCAAATTCCTAAAAATAAGCGTTTTATACCGCACTTTAATAATAATATAGAAAATTCATATGAATACCTAGTTGCGTTATCAAATCGTTTTGTGACACGCCCTTCGATCATTACTAAGTCATTTTTGTTTA
>CAJUNF010000016.1:0-22887 GCA_910587775.1 uncultured Bacilli bacterium
TTAATTAATAGAAAACCCATAGAAAAAATCTATGGGTTTGTCTACACTCTGACAAAGTAGCACTAATATGCTACTTTTTTAAAACATTTTTTCAACATTTTTTGGTACTTCATCATTAACAATCGTTTTAATAATCTTATCTTCCCTTTCTTTACTAACAGATTTACCTGTCATTTGACTCAAACTTTGAATGACTTCACGAAGTGTAGCTTCATCTTTCATATTTCCTTGTTGTAACTTATTTGCAAGAGATAAAATAGTATTTTTATCTACCTTTGTTTTCTTCTCAACTTTTTTAAAAAAAGAATCTCCAAGTTCCATAAAAAACCTCCTACCATAGTATATGATAGGAGGCTAGTTTGTTTCATGATAAAAAATATCATCTGGTTTTAACTTAAAAATTGCTGCAATCTCTTTTGCAAGCTGATAAGATATTCTTCGATTATTATGTTCAATTTGCCAATAAAATGCCTTGCATACATTTAATTTGTTCGCCATTTCTTGATAAGTATAATTATGCTTAATACGTAAATTCTTCAACGTAACATTTTCCTTACCTTTCATAAATCCTCCAAGTTAAAATATCATATAATAAAAAATATTTCTTGTCAATTTTGTGTAGTCTTGAATAGGTAGACACAAAACTTCATTTCTAAGTATAGTAATAGTAATGCGAAAGGATTTACGGTTATGGAAAACATTAAAAAAATTATAGGTAGAAATTTAAAATATTTTCGATTTGAATCAGGATTATGCCAAGAAAAATTTTACGAAGAATATAAATTAAACCCCAAATATATGGCTTGTGTAGAACGAGGAGAAATCAATGTATCCGTCGAATTTTTAAACAATTTAGCAGAGTTACTAGATAAAGATATTATCGATTTTTTTAACACAGATCCAGACCGTATCATAAAAGAAAAACGCATCGATTCAAAAAAAGAAAGCTTAAAAAATTAAGCTTTTTTTATTTTGTTTTAAGTTTTCCTTTTGAACCCTTAAGTCCACCAAAATTTTGTAAAATATTTGTTTCAAAGCAAGTTGTTTTCTTCTCTTTATTTTTAAACGACTTAATTCCAAGTACAATAAGTTCATCTAATACATCACAATATTTTTTCCCTTTAGGTTCCCACAAATAGAAAGCTAAAGAACCAGGAATAATATTAGGTTCATTTACGTAAACTTTTTTCTGTTTTTTATCAATCAAAAAATCAATACGACATAAACCACTTAAATTAAGAGCACGAAAAACTTCTAAACTAAACTTCTCTACATTACTTTGTAATTCTTGATCTAATTTCGCTGGAATAATACGACTTGTGTTTACCATGCCTTTACTAGAACCACTATTTTTGCCTTCTCCAACATATTTATCATCAAAAGTTAAAATATTATGAGAACTCATTACCTCTTCAATAACACTAACAGATTGAATTTCTTCACTACCAATAACACTACAATTTACTTCTGTTAAATCTAAAATAGCTTTCTCAACAATAACTTTAGCATCATACAAAAATGCTTCTTCTAAAGAGTTTTTTAATGCTTCTTCATCTTTTGCGAAACTTATTCCTACACTACTTCCTAAATGAGCTGGTTTAACAACAACAGGATATCCAATTTTCTCTATTTCTTTTAAATATTTTTCTGTACAAACAAGATAATCATTTTCATAAAACCAAACATAAGGAACAATTGGAATATCACAAGAAGCAAATACTTGTTTCATTAAAACCTTATCTTGTCCAAGACTGGCACCTAAAACACTACTTCCAACATAAGGAACTCCTATCGTTTCTAAAAATCCAACCAAAGAACCATCTTCGACATTTTGACCATGAACTATAGGAAATGCTACATCAATTTTTTCAATCACTTTTTTAAACATCCCACTTGTTTGCAATAAACAAAACTCTTGACCTAAATTACACAAAATAACAGGATTAGCAATCTTTTTTAAAGACTCTAAATCACTATAATTTTTAATATCAAACAAATTTTTTCCGGTATACCATACACGCTCTTTTGAAATATAAATTGGAACCACTTCATATTTTTCTTTATTAATATTTTGAATAGCTTGTAAAGCAGAAATAACACTCACCTCATGCTCTACACTTGGTCCTCCAAAAATAACACCAACTTTTATTTTCATAAGATTCCTTCTTTCTTTATTCATTATAGATATCTGGTAAATCATTTTCAAGTAAAATATAGGTATGAATATCTTTTCTCTTTAATGTTTCAATAATTTGAAAAGCTTTTACTACATCATTAATTACTTGAATCTTTTCATCAGAATATCCTGCTTCTTTTAAACCCTCTAAAATAGGTTTCGTTTGTTCTTCTCCAACTAAAATAACATAATCTGCTACTTCACTTATTTGTTTTCCAAATTCTTTATTATAATCATATTGCTTACTACCAAGTTCAATCATTCCTGGAGTTACTACAATACGTAACCCCTCCATTAAATTTAATACATCAAGTGCCATTTTAGACCCAATTGGATTAGAATTATAAGCATCATCAATAATTGTATCATTAACACGATTTTTTAACTCTAAACGATGCGTAATTGGTGTTATTTTTTGTACACCTTGCTCGAGCTCCTTCATACTCATACCTAAATGCCACCCAAAAGCAATTCCGGCTAATATATTATATATATTTGCGTTACCGAGTAACTTCGTATGAAATGTATGTGTTTTAGAAATACTTTTAAACGTAACATCAAATGTCATTCCAGATGAATTCATTTTAATATTATGTGCAAATAAATCCGCTTTCTTATTATCAATTCCAATCCACAAAATAGGACAATCATTTTTTAATTGATAACTAGATTGCCATGGATCATCAAGATTCAAAATACCTAAACCATCTTTTGGTAAAGATTCAATCAGCTCAAACTTTCCTTTTTGAATATTTTCTTGACTTCCAAACGTTTCTAAATGAGCAGTTCCAATATTGGTTAAAATACCATACTTTGGATGCACAAAATCACAAAGTAGCTTTATTCTCCCCTTTTTAAAAGCACCCATCTCAGCAATAAAGAAATCTTCAAACTTATCTAAATAATTATTAATCGATAAAATAAGACCATATTGCGTATTATAATTCTTAGGTGTAGCAAATGTATTATATTTCACACTTAAAATATCTCTTAATATATTTTTACTACTCGTCTTACCATAACTTCCTGTAATTCCGATAACTTCTATATATTTCATATCCACAAGCTTTTTCATAGCTTTACTTTTATAATAATGAAATACATATGCTTCAATAGGACGATTTATAATATTTGCAAGATAAATAACAAAAAAATGAATAAATACCAAAAATGATAAACAAATATAATAAACATATAAATTAGAAGTAAAATAATACACAACGATAGGAATGAAATAAACTACACCAATTGTTACTATTAATCGCTTTAACCGGCTGGTAACTTTCAAAGGAATCTTAACTTGTTCCTTATGACGCTTTTCCAAATAAAAGACAATTAACAAAAGATACCAAAGATTAAAGTAAAGTAAAAAATCAGTTTGATAAAAATAAACAATAATATTTCCTAAAAACATAATTAAATCAAAAATAGAAAACAGTCTTCCAATTTTTCCAAATCCCCACTTAATATAACGATTATTTTCATTATAAAAATTTTGTTGCAAAGAAAGTAGTAATTTACGCTGTTTTATAAAAACATACAAATAAATAAGAAAACTACTAATAAGATAATAATTCATACATTTACCTCACTTCAAAGAAACTATCTAAAACATTATGAACATCACATATTCGTTCTAAATATGCATAATGTGTAGCTCCTTCATACACAACAACACCTGAATCTTTTACAAGTTCTTCAAGCTCATAAGCTCTAGAAAGAGGTACTGCAGTATCTAAGCTACCCCAAATAAACAAAGTTGGACAAGTAATTTTTCGCACATCTTCCGTAATATCTAAATTAACAGTTTGTACTAATACACCACGCATTACTTCACTTGCATTTTTATAATCACTTGACCCTATATAATTTTTCATAATATTTGCAATCGGACGTAAAAAAAAGATCTTTTTAAATTTTTTATAAACCATATTTTTGAAAGGTAACTTTTTCATTTCCTTACAGTATGGACTTCCAAAACACACAAGTTTTTCTACAGAATACAAAGAACTATAAACCAAAGCTACTTTTCCTCCGAAAGAATGTCCAACTAAAATTACTTTTTGAATAGAAAAAGATAACAAAAAATCATGAAGAAAAGTTGCATACTCATAAACTGTCCAAGCATGCTTTGGTTCTTCACTCTCTCCAAAACCAGGTAAATCTAAAACTAAAGTATTAAATTTTTCCACATAAAAATCCTGTAAAGGCTTCATCATTTGAATATTTTGTCCCCAACCATGTAAAAAAACTAAAGTAGTATCTGCTTTTATATTTTGATAAACATAATTTACTAAAACATTGTTTACTTTTTTTTTCATAGTAATACCCTCCAAACCACGGAATAATGAAGACAAAATTCCCCATTTTTATTACTAATAATCATTATAAATGTACCATGACTTTACACTTTTTGCAACTTTCGAGTGTTTTTTTACTATTATTAGTATATAATATTCAACAAAAGAAAAGAGGTGCCAATTTGTTAAACCCATCAGATATAATTCCAATAAATAAAGCTGTAATAACTATCGTTTATAGTGAATACTACTATCATATCATTCATCAAATTACAAATGTAAAAGGAAAAACACAACATGAAGATTATAATAGAAGCTTAAGTTCATTAATGTCAGAGGATTTATACTTTTCAATTCATTTTCCATATGAAACTGAAAAATTAGCGAAAGATGACCATTTAGCGATCATGATTCAAAATCCAGGATATCAATCTTCTGAAATTGATTATGTAATCTTTTTTCCAGAAAACCCAGATAGCTTTCAACTAAATTTCTTAGATTCTCAAGAACAATATTTCCAAAGTGCAAGAGAAATTAATTTTGAAAGATATAACAAAAGCGATAATTCATTTTATAATCTTCATTCAAAACGAAAAAATGATTATCAAAAATACAAAGAGTATTTAGAAGCTTTAAAAAAAGAAAATATATCTAGACAACGAAAAATAGAACTTTAAAAATAAAGTTCTATTTTTCTGTCTTATTCTTAAATTTTAAAATAATTGGAGTTCCCGTTAAATCAAAGTTCCCTCGAATTTTATTTTCCAAATAACGTTCATAGCTAAAATGAACTAAACCTTTATTATTTACTTGAAATGTAAATTTAGGAGGTTTACAATCAGTTTGCGAAACATAATATATTTTCAAACGTTTTCCTTTATAAGAAGGAGCTTCATGAAGTCTAGTAGCTTCTTCAATAACATTATTAAGCTGACTTGTCATAATTTCTTTTCTATTATTTTCATATGCATTAATAATTTCAGGCATTAACGTATGAATTCTCTTTTTTGTAAGAGCAGATAAAAAAACTACTTCTACATATCTTAAAAACTGAAACTCATAATAAAGTTTTTCTTTCCACTTTTTAATTTCTTGATCAGGATTTTTAACTGTATCCCATTTATTTACTACTAAAACAAGACCTTTTCCAGCTTCCTCTGCAAAAGATACGATATGCTTATCATGTTCTTTTATCCCATCTTCTGCATCGATAATTAAAACACACACATCACTTCGCTCAATTGCCTTCATACTTCTAAGTAAACTGTATTTTTCTATACTTTCGTAAATTCGGCCTTTTTTTCGAATTCCAGCTGTATCAATCACAACATAATCTTCACCATGATATGTAAAACGAGTATCTATTGCATCTCTTGTAGTTCCAGCAATATTACTAACAATACTTCTCTCCTCATTTAAAAGTGCATTTACTAAACTACTTTTTCCTACATTTGGTCTTCCAATAAAACAAAACTTACAAATATCTTCCTCTTCTTTTTGATTAATCTTAAAATCTTTTGTAATTTCTTCTAATAAATTATCAAAGCCAAGTTTATGAGAAGCAGACACTCCAATTATTGTTTCAAAACCAAGCTCATAAAACGAATAAACTAAATCCATGCGTGATTGATTATCAATTTTATTTACAACAACAATTACGTCTTTTCCACTCTTTTTTAATAAATCTCGAATACGATAATCATTTTCATTTAAATCTGATTTTCCATCAACTACAAACAATACTAAATCAGCTTCATCAATCGCAAAAGTAGCTTGTACCAAAATATCTTCTTTAAAATCATTATGACCTAAATCAAGACCACCTGTATCAATTAAAAAGAAAGATTTTTCCTTATAATTTACAGTTCCATAAATACGATCTCTAGTAATTCCTGGAGTATCCATAATTATGGCTTTATCCTCTTTAATAAGACGATTAAAAATGGAACTTTTTCCTACATTTGGTCTTCCTATTAAACAAACGGTTTGCAACACTACTCATCCCCTTTCAAATAAGGATCTTATTCTAACACAGAACAAAAAATCTTGCAAATTAGTTCTCACACATACTTTGATCAACATCAACGTGCGCATATGCACGTTTATTTTTAGAATAAATACGTACTTCAATATGATCCATAGAACTATTATCTCTTGGATCTAATACATAACTTCCAGAAACATCTTGATCTTTTTTTAAAGCACCCAATTTTACTAATTCAGACACTGTAATTAAAACATCCATTCCTGGTTCATATATACTTGAACCATATTGTTTAGCTGCAGTTTCAATAAACGCAATTTTCTCACAAAACATATCTTCCTTTAAATTAATTGATACATTAATAGCACTTGTAACAGCAAGAGTTGCCAAAATACCTAATAATGAAATAACTGCTAATAATTCAATCAATGTAAAACCGTTTTTTTTCATCATCTTCACCTATTATTAATATACCACAAATTCACCATAATAAAGGAAAAAACAAACTCACTTACTTTTTAAAAGTTAATTTTTCTAACTCAGAAACTGTAAAACGATCTTGGTTTGCAAAAATAATAGAAGTAATTATGTTAGGAGCTTGTAATAACGTCTTTAACAAAATGAAATAAACATCATTAGGGACAGACTGTTTTTTCATAACTTATTAACGGTTTCTTAGCACGCTCAATAACTTTAGCAAATATTTCATGAGATAATCCTAAATTGTGTCGAAGAGAAACAATCTCTTCACCCATAATTCCAAACTTTTTATTATATTCTTCAATCACTTTTAAAGATGCTTCTTGATCTAAAATTTCATCATAAACAAGCTGATGACAATTTTTACAAAAACGTCTGCTTGAATCAACTAAAATTTCTTGATTTTTTATTTTAAATACTTGATGATGCATTTTAACTTCAGTATCAACACTATTACAAAAAGAGCATTTCATATTAATCCCTCCTATTGTAGTTTTTTCTCGCAAACAACAGTAACATATGTAACCAAAACTTGTCAATAAAAAAAGATCAATTTCTGATCCTTTAAAATGCTTCAATATTTACTCGTACTTTTCCAAGTTTATTTAAATAGGCATAAGCTTGAACCAATGTACGAATACTTTGAGCAACCTTACCAGATTTTCCAATCACAGCTCCCATAGATGACTCAGGAACCATAATTTCTAAAATAGTTACCTCTTCTTCTTGAAAACTTTGAACACGTATTAAATCTGGTTCTTTACAAATACTTTTAATAATAAATTCTGTATATTCTACTAAATCCATTACTTACCTGCTTTTACTTTAGAATCTGCAAATTTTTTCATAATTCCTTGTTTACTTAAAATACTACGAACGGTATCTGTTGGAATTGCTCCATTTTGCATCCAATATAATGCACGTTCTTCATTAACAGTAACAGGACAATCCTTTTTAATTGGATCATATGTACCTACTGATTCTAAGAATTTACCATCTCTTGGACTTCTTGAATCTGCAGCTACAATACGATAAAATGGTTTTTGTTTTGAACCCATTCTTTTAAGTCTTAATTTAACTGCCATAATATCCCTCCTTCAAAATTTACTAAACATAATATACTACAAAAAAATATATGCGTCAACCAAAAAAGGTTGACGCATATTAAATAAAAATCTATACAATTATCATTTATTAAGTTTTCGAATACTTCCTTTAGTATTTACAAAAGAAGTTGAATCACCTTTAATATCTATTAAACTATAACTTGGTCTTCCGTAAAAAAACCAACTATACTTAGCAACTCCACGATTAACAATACTTGCAGACTCCCACTCTTTTAAATTAACAAAAGTTGGATGATCAAAATCTGGTAAAATAACCTCACTAGTAAAAGAATTACTTACTTTAAATAAACCTCGACACATATCAATACTTGGAGGAATCATTTCCCAAATTCCTTGATCCTTGATTTGAGTCTGAAACATTTTTTGTAATATAATAGGTAAATACCCATCATGTAAATGTCCTCCTACAATCAAAGCTAAACTTTGATATAAATCACCATATTCACAAGCAATATTAGGATAAGTAAAAAACTTATTTTCATGAGAAAGCAAAATATTTAAATGATTACTAGGAAAATCAAAACCACACTCTTGAAATTCTTGATAAGCCATAGAAAGAGCTTTATCTGGCATATATGTTGTATTATAGGCATCTCTTTTAGGAGAAAAACCAGTTATAGTCATATTATCTATCTTCACTTGTTCATTATCTAAAACATAAATTCCATTACTACGATCTTCCAAAAAATATTTTAAATCCCATTTTTCTTTTTCTTTAATACTTTCCTGACACAAAGGAAAATCATGATTTCCATAAGATATAAAAGCAGGAGCAGACAAAGAATAAACAAGATTTTGTAAATCTTCTTTTAAGGCATTTAAGTATCTTTCATCTGGAAAATTGGACAAATAAAACAAAAGATCACCAGGAATCAATACACCATCTACCTGTTTTTCATTTTGAATAATTTGCGCAAAATATTCAGCCATTGTTTTTTTATAAAATAATTGTTGTAAATAACTATAATGAAGATCTGAAAAAGATAAAAACCTTTTTGTAATATCTAAAAAATCTTTTCTTACAACAAAATAATCTCTTGTAATTTGCAATCCCCTTCACCACAAGCATATATTAACATAAAAATGAAAAAAAACAATAGAAAAACTGTTGGAATATCAACAGTTTAAATAATTAATCTAAATATTCTGTTTCAACATTAGAAATTTCTGTTTCATCAGAAACACTAATCTCATCCTCATCAATGATTTCTTCATAATCATCTTCATCATCTTCAACAGGAACCTTAAGTTTAGTATCACCAACTACTTCTACCCCTAATTCCTTTTCTACTTCAAGTTTCACTACTCCGTTTGAAATACTAACATTAGTTACAGTCGGTTGTTTTAAACTTCTTACAATAATCTCAGAAGAATCAGTTAAATGATTGTCATCTTTTAAACGAATATTCATACGATCGGTATATTGAAATCTTGATGTACTAACCGTTGTTTTTGTATCATTTTCATAAGAATACCAAACATTCACATCAAATTCTCCGTTGATTTCTACTGCTCCTTGATTATTTCTTCCACGAAAACTATGATTAATAACCCAACATCCAAGTACAGTATCAGGTTTTTCATTAGGTGTTAATGAAAAATTAGAAGTTGTAGTCTTCTTTGCTTTTCCAATCACCGCTTTCGTTACAATTTCTTTAAAATTTGCCATGGAATACCTCCTCTAATTTAATCTATGCAATAAGCCCATTTATGTTTCAAAAAACTTAACCATTCTTAAAATAAAAATTATTATTATAAATTTAACTTGAATAATAAATGAAAAAAAGATACTATTAAACAAGAAAGAGAGAGATAAAATGGACTGCTTATTTTGTAAAATTGCTAACAAAGAAATTCCAAGTAAAATAATTTATGAAGATGAAACTGTAATTGCTTTTTTAGATATTCACCCACAAGTAAATGGACACACTCTTATCATCCCCAAAAAACATTTTAAAGATTTTACAGAACTTGATAAAGATACATGGTATCATATAAAAGAAGTAGCAAATACATTATCAAATACCTTACTAAATAAATTAAATAAAAAAGGAATAACGCTGGCAATTAATTATATGGATGCTCAAGAAATTAAACACGTACATATGCATCTTCTTCCAAAAGAAAATAAAAAAACTAAATTAGAAAATATAGAAACAATTGAATCATTAATTTTAAAATAGAAAAGTTGGATAAATTTCCAACTTTTTTATATGTCATTTTTTAGAACAACAACAGACATTTCTTTAAAACTAAGTTCTTTTAAAATATTTTTTACATCACTCAAAGTGATTCCTTCAAAAATATCTTTTTGATGATCCAAAATATGACCATAATTCATAACCTGCTCTTGCAAAGTCATATTAACTTCAGTAATATCATCATAACTTAACACCATATTTGCAATTGCAGAATGTAACTTACGTTTCAATGTTTTTTCATCAATTTCCATATGTGATAAAGCATTTTTTAAAATAGGCAATACTTCATCAGGATATTTTGATTCTACATTTAAAAATAAAAGTACATAATTTCCTATAATTGATTTTTCAAACCCCAAACTAACAATTAAATCTTTTGACATTAAATCCTCATTCAATAAAGATGTTGGTCCAAAATTACTATTAAGCAAAATAGTAAGTAACAATCGTAACTTAAAATCATTTTTTTCCTTAAAATTTTTACGTGGAATTTTAACACCTATACGCATTTTTGGAACTTCTACATTCGCTTTGATCTCTTCATATTCTTTTTGCACTTTACTAGGTTCTCTTAAACTTTTTCGAATAGGATTTTGATAATCTAAAAACTCCATTTTTTTCATTTTATTTTTAATAATAGTTACAATTTCATAAGGATTAAAATTACCTGTTGCAATAAAAAACATATTTTCTGGATGATAAAAAGCATTATAACAAAGTTCTATATCATCAAGTGTTGTTTTTAAAATACTTTCCTTTGTACCAGTAATAAGATTACGATGCTTATCGTTTTTAAATATATTATTAAAACTTCCATAATATAAAATATTAGAAGGATTATCCAAATCCATTTTATTTTCTTCTACAATAATATTCTTTTCATTCTGAACCATTTTTTTATTAAAACTTGGCGTCATCACAAATTCAAGCAAATGTTCTAAATTTTCTTTTAAATGATGAGAACCATAAACTTCATAAGAAGTATATTGAAATGTTGTAAAAGCATTTACATCACTCCCATTTTGTTGATAAAAAGTTTGGGCATCTTCTCCATTTGCTTCTTGAAAGTTTAAATGCTCTAAAAAGTGTGCTACTCCGTTTGGTACTTCATAACTTTTATTATTAATGCGAAACTCAGTATCTAAAGATCCATACTTTACAGATAAAGTTAAATAATAACTTTTTACCTTTTCATGAACCCACAAAATAATAGGTAAACCATTATCACATTCATCATAATAAATAGTTTCATTAAGTCCATGTAACTTAATTTCCTTCATGACTTACCTCCTTTAACTCATAAATGATACCAAGATTTAACTTACGCGCCATCTTCATAACTTCTTCTTTTGTAACACTTTGTATCATACTTTTCCGTTCTTCTAAAAGTGGAGTTCCAACTAAATTATGAAATAAATAATTATTAATAATACTATTTTGATTATCAAAAGACATAGTAAGAGCAAGAAGTAATTGATCCTTAGCACATTGAAGTTCTGAATCACTAAACTTTCCTTTTTCCATCTCACTTTTTGCTTTTTCAATTAATTTTATTGCAAGAGCTTTATTTTTACTTTCAAGTCCTACAGTAACAAGCATGGTTCCATCAAATTTCTGATATATTGTCTGTACTCGATAACATAAAGAATTATCATTTCTAAGATATTGATATAATTTAGAATTTAAACTAGCACCACAAAAGATTTCACTAAACACAGTTAAAACAGCATTATACTCATTCGTTGTAAATCCTTGCATTTGATATCCTAATACCAAATTACTCTGAACAAACTTACCATCTTCCACTATTTTTCTTACTGTTTTTATCTTTTTATTTTTTACAAAAGTCTCCTGTTCATGCATTTTAATCACTGGATTCTTAAAATGTTTTAAAATAAGCTTTGCAATTTGATCCATATCTAAATTTCCTATGATATAAATATCACAATAATTTTTTTCAAACAGATTTTGATAAGTTTCCATTAAAGATTCTGGAGTAATACTTTCTAACTCTTCAATATTTCCTAAAATACTTTTACTACTAATACTATCTGGATACATTTCTTGTAAACTACGACGCAAAGAATAATTAACAGGATTTTCTTTAATACTTTCAATATCACTTTTTAAACGACTTTTAATAATTTGAAATGATTTATAATCAAATCCATTTTGATTACAATTGGGATTTAAAATCGTATCAAAAACAAAAGAAATACATTCTTCCAGATAATTACTCTCACTAACATAATTAGGATCTAAAAAATCAAAAATAAAATTATTCAATAAGGAGTTTCCAACTTTACTTGTCACCCCATAAAAATAAGCATTATAAAGTTCTTCTAAACGAATTACAAAATCCCTTCTTGTTGGATATTTTAAAGAAGAAAAGCTTATTATTTCTGATAAAAAACTATATTCTGTTAACTTAGATTCTTTCGCAGTTCCCTGAAAAACAACTTCCATATGAACATTTTTAAATTGATCTGTTTGAATGGTAAAAATACGATAAGAATCATATTCATATTTTTTATATTTCATTATCCACCTCACTTTCTAATATAACCAAATTCTTAAACTTTATAATGAGAATATACTTTTAATAAATAATCATCTGTCATTCCTGCAATATAATCGATTACTTTTCTTGCATCACTACAAGCTTGATAAGATTCATTTTTATAAAGTAAAAAATCTTGATAAATAAAACTTTCAGTACGTTTTAGTATTACATCCTTTAAACAGTTTTCAAAAACCAAACGAAACATCTTTTCATAACGATCCCAATTTTCTTTAGGATTTGCTTTAATATAAATATGTTCCATATTAAATTTTTTAAGAGCAACCATAGCCTTGAAAACAGAATCGCTCATCGAAATACAATCTTTACCAACACTATTTTTTACAACATCCATTATAATTGTATTGATCATATCACGATTATGAACTCCTAAGACATCGACAATTTCTTTTGGTAATTTTGTCTTATCAAAAACTCCTAAGGCACAAGCATCATCAATATCTCTTCCTAAATAAGCAATAATATCGCTAATTCGAACAACACAACCTTCCATTGTCATCGGAATAAATGTTTTAATAGACTTTTGATCTAAATAAGCTTGATAATACTCATAAATAAATTCTTCTTTTGTTTTCTTTCTTGGTTTATAATTTTGAGACAAAAGCTCTCCATTATGACACATAATAGCATCTAAAACTTGTAAAGTTAAATTGCGACCTTTACCACCATTTTCAATATACATAAGGCATCGAACACTTTGAATATTATGATTAAAATATCCTTCATTTTGTTCTAAACTAATTTCATTTAAAATAGATTCACCAACATGTCCAAATGGTACATGGCCAAGATCATGACCTAAAGCTGCAGCTTCAATTAAATCTTCATTCAAACCTAAAGCTCTACCAATCGTCCGAGCTATTTTACTAACAAGTTGAACATGTATAATACGTTTACTTATGTGATCATTATTTTGATAAGAAAATACTTGAGTCTTATCTATATATCTTGTATAAGACATGGAATAAATAATTCGATCAATATCTCGAAAAAAAGAAGGACGAATATCTTCTTCCTCAGAAGAAAAACGTATAGCTTCTTCATCCTTTGTTGCATACTTAGATAAAAATTTATTATGGGTACGCATATTTTCATATAATATAGAATCTATTTTTGAAAATTGTGCCATAAAAAACCACCACACGTATTATATCAAGAAAAGAAAAAAGATACTACAAAGTATCTAAAATTAACATTCTATTTAGGAAGTCTAATTTTTAAATTACTGATCGGATAACTCGCACAAGGGTGAATATAATGATATTTTTTATCTGCTGCTCGTAAGTATTTATCATTTGTAAGAACACTTCCAGAAAGAAGTTTACTACGACAAAAACCGCAAACACCAACACCACACCTTTTTTTATGAGCAATACCTTCTCGCTCTAAAGTTTGTAAAATGGTTTCATTTCCCCTACCAAAAACGATCTTCTCTTTTCCACCAGTAAGAATTCGTAACTCATAAGTTTCCTCATTAGTTGGAATTTCACACTCATTATAAAAATCATGACGAATATACTTATTGGCAATTTTTAATTCCTTTAAAATAACATTCATAGAACTATAAAAATCTTTAGATCCACAAACAAAATAACTCATATGTTCTTTTTGATAACGCAAAATTAATTCTTTTGATATATTATTCTTTTGATACCCTTCTTTTACTTCTTCCCTTAAAACATAAACAACATGAATATGATTATTTTTTTTACATAATTCATCTAATTCCTCATGAAACAGAATTTCATTTTCATGAGGAACTTCATAAAGAATAGTTAAATCAATTTCACAAATTCCATCACAAATTGTATGAGCCATTGCTCTAAAAGGAATAATACCACTTCCAGAAGCTAAAGCAAGCACATGTTTTTCATCACGTAAAGATTGATAAGTAAAATTTCCAAAAGGACCATGAACAGTAAAATAATCCCCCACATTAACCTGATAAAAAAAATAATTAGAAATAAGTCCATGCTCAGTTCTTTTAACAGTAATCTCTATCTCATTTTGTAAAATTCTAGAAGGTGATGAACTAATAGTAAAAGCTCGATTATAAATTAAACCATCAACCAACACATCAATTGTTACATACTGTCCTGGCAAAAAATTTGGAAAATCACTTTCTGTTGCTAAAACAAAACTTTTTGTAGTAGGAGACTCCACTTTAATCTCTTTAATCTGCATTACCAAAGAATGTGGATGAAGCTCACTCGAAACACGATTAGAACCATAATCTTTCCTTATTGGTTTGTTGCTTGCTTCTTTAATACATTTTTCTCTTTCAAGCGAAAGCTTCAAAATTTGATCAATAACATTTTTTTCAGTTTTATTCTTTCGCATAATTAAATGTCCCCTTTCTTTGCCATATCTTCTAATAATTTATTAGCAACATCTTCTCCGTTTAAATAACTAGAACTAAATCCAGATAATCTAGATCCAAATCCTCCACAAAAGTAAAGATTTGATATATAACTTTCTTTCGAAACATGAAGAGTTCTTGGAATTAAATTATCATATCCTTTAGCTTGATACCCATATATACACCCAGAAGGTGAACCTCCATATCTTGCAAAAGTTACGGGTGTACAAACTTCTATTTCCTCAATTGTCTCTTTAATAGAACAGCCACTAGCACGTTCAAAAACAGAAATAAAATGCCTTGCTATTTTCTCCTTCCACTCAAAATAGTTTTTAGAAGTAACGACTTTATCAAAATCTTCTCCAAATAAAAGTGTTGTAATACATAACACAGTAGTATTTGCTTCATTTTCTAAAACAGATGCTACACAACCATTGTGAAAAATTTCTTTCATTTTTTTTGCTTCAATATTACTATCTAATGCATCAAAAATAAAATAATGATGGTGAGAAATACCAAGCTCTTGCATTGATTTATTAAGCCCTAAATAAATGGTAAACCCTCTTGCTCCAAGAGTTCTTGCATTACATAACTGATTCATTTCTTTTTGTTGATGATCTAAAGGAATCATTGACCCATAAACAACGTTTGGAGCAATATTTGAAATAACATAATCTGCATAAAAAACAGAACCATCAGTACATGTAACACCAGCAACTTTATCATTTTGAAAAAAAAGCTTTTGAACCTCTGAAAAAAAACGAATCGTACCACCAAGACGCTCAAATTCTTCTTCTAAACTCAAAGAAATATCATGACTTTTTAATTTAGGAATAGAAGAGCCATTTTGAATATAAGAAAGAATTGTCATAGCATAATGGACAAAAGATAACTCCTTCATAGGACTTCCAAACAAAATCCAATATGTGCTTAATATCTCACGAGCTTTCTTAGGCATTTTTAAATGTTCAAATACTTCTTCTACACTACAATTTAAAAATGATAATACTTCTAAATTATTTTCTTTCAATGTTTCTAATTCTCCAGAATTTAGATAAGAAAATACTTTTTTTGCCTCCAAAGCCAAACGAAAAAAAGCATTTAAAGACTCTGTACTTCCTGAAACATATTCCTCCATTTTTAATATAAATGATTGAATAGATACTGGTAGTGTATACTCTTCATGCGTGTTTAATGTCACAACATGTAAGCTCTCATTTCTAGGAATCATTTCTAACTTTTCTTCTATTCCAAGACGAGTAAACAATTCATAAATTTCTTCTTTTGTTTGATCATTTCCATAACCATAAAATTCATGTAAAGCTGTATCAAATTCAAATCTTCCTCGAACAAAGCTAGTCACAAATCCACCTGGAACATTATTTTTTTCAAGTATCAAAACCTTTTTACCAGCCTTTTGTAACGTCAGTGCACTAACAAGTCCACCATTTCCTGCACCTATTACAATTACATCATACCTCACGCTTGCATCCTCCCTTATTATTACAAATAGTATAGCAAAAAAAGAACAAAAGCAAAAGATATTCTACAAATTATCTGCTTTTGTTCAAGAAATAGATTGATAAATCTTTTCAAAAATTTCTAAATGCAAACGCTCATCCAAAACAATTCTTTTTAAAACACATTTTACCGATTCATCACTTATCAAATGAATTAAAGAGTTATACTGCGATAAAGCATTACGTTCTGCTTCAATATTTGCAAGAATAATCGGTTTTAATTCTGTTTCATAAGCTACATACTTTGAATTCCAAAATTCATGATGATCAACAATCGGATCTAAATAAATAGGATAAACTCCTAATTCTAAAATTAACTCTGCTAAAATTTCCAAGTGATGCATTTCTACTTTACCAATTTCTTCTAATATTCTAGAAACTTCCTTATATTCTTTTGCTAAAATTACACTTTGATACATATACTGATGAATTGCAGTATCTTCACTTACATCTCCTGCATAAGAATGCATAATCAATCTAGCTAAATCAGGATTTTTCTTTGTAACATGAATTTTAGGATAAGGAATTTCTACATGACATTTCATAAACTCACCACTATATTATATGTTCTCCACTTTTTCTTTATGTATTCCACGAAACAGAAACTCCTAAACTTGTTACAAGTGCTTTTTTCTTTTCATATATTTCTTCTTTATTTACTAAAATGGAAGAGTTAATTTGTTCAAAAGGATAAACTTTAAAATTTCGAAACTTAGAATTATAAGAAGTAAAAACAAGATTAGTTTGAATATCTTCTATCAAAATTTCTTTCTCTTCTCCACTTTCCTTTTTTGTTATCTTAACACCAGCCATTAAACCAATTAGCTTATCAATCCCAGTTTGCGCAGAAATAAAATTACCTAAAGAATAAAAAACTAATGTATCTTTAATCCATTCTATCGGTTGTATCACATGAGGATGATTCCCAATTATAATATGGACCCCTAAATCTGCTAAAAAATGAGCAATACTTCTTTGCTCATCACTCGGAATATCATGATATTCCCTTCCCCAGTGCATCGATACAATTAACACATCAGCTATTTCTTTTGCTTTTAATATATCTTTTTTTGCAAGCTCTTCAGAGTAAACCCGAACTAAATATTCTTCTCCATTTGAAACCGTTAAACCATTAGTAGAAGTCGTATAAGATAAAAATGCATAAGTAATTTTATTCTTCTCGCCTACTGGAATTTCATTTACACAATCAAAAGAATCACACGTTCCACTCATTAAAACATTTTCTTGACGTCTCCAATAAGACAAAGAGTTCATAATTCCTTCTTTTCCGCGATCTAGAGTATGATTATTAGCAGTACTCACCAAATTAAATCCAGCATCTACAAAAGCATCTCCAATTTCATAAGGAGAATTAAATCTAGGATAAGTTGATAGTCCTATTTCACTACCTCCTAAAATAGTTTCTTGATTATAATACGCCAAATCATAACTTTGAACAATTGGCTTAACAAGTTCTAACTGATGTAAAAAAGAATAACTACCATCCGATTGATACCCATCTTTATAAACGCCATCATGAATTAATGCATCTCCAACCATCAAAAGGCGAAGTGAAGACTCATCTACCCTTAATTCTGGAACTCTTCCCTTTATCATAAATGTTTTTGTTTCTAACATGTTTTTATCTAATACATGATAAATTCGTAACAATAAAAAAATTCCAATACAAACAAATATTACTATTAAATACCACTTTTCTGCACTTTTCATAAATTCACCTAATTAAATTATAAAAAGAAGTTATAAAATGCCAAAGAAAAAGAAGTCGACAAACTTCTTAAAATCTTTTATCTTTTTTTAGATAAATCCCTTTCACTAATTCATAATTTTTAATATTAGGATCTATAATGTTTGGAATTTCATAACCATAATTTGTTTCTAAATTTTCTTTAAAATACTGATCGCGAATATCAATTGGCTTAGAAAGTTCTTGACCCAAAGAAGATGTATCAAATCCTCCCAAAACAGTTTTCTCTTTATAAAAATTTAGATTTACAGATCGCATCTGATCAAACTTCGCAATACTAGAAAAATACAATTTATGAAATCGATAAACCGAAGTTGCACAAAACTTTATTAAATACGCTTCTGTTTGATTTCCACCATAAACATAATCTGGATATCTTGAAAACTCTAATCGATCCCACAAAAAGGGAATGTCTAGAAAAAAAGTATCTTTACAAAAAGTATAACTGCCCCACTTACCACAATCTTTATGAAAAGAAGCTATATTTCCATGAACAATATTTTTTCGACAATGATCAAAATCTATTTCTTTTGGAATTGTTGTAATAGTTTGATCACGAACATCTAAAATACAAGGCATGTTAGAAAAAAATATAATAGCTTGACCATCTGAAAAAGGAGTTGCAAAAGGAAAAAATGCATCAAATAACATATGATATTCTAAATCAGTATAAAAATACCCTAAATCTTTTGAATACCACAAAATAATATGGTCCTCAATACTAATAAATTTCCAATGATTTAATCGTTCAATCGAACAGACATCTAAAGATATTCTACTCGTTAATTCTTGAATACTTTCACTTTGTTTACAAACTCCCATAACGCCCTACACAATCTAACCTCACTCTATCATGAATCAAAATGAATTACAAGTAAGAGTTTTAAAAAATATTATTTTAAACTCGAATTCATGATACCAACCATTTCATCCAAATGATCAAGTGATTCTTTTATATTTTGATTTAAACTTTGATTTGATAATAATTTTGAAATAGTATTTACTACTCCATGTTGTAATGTATTCAAAATAATCTTCGAAGGAATTTTAACTCCTTCTTTCAAAACCTCTTTACAATCACAAACACTTCTGTTTAACAAAAATTCCAAAGTTTGTTCTTGAAGCAATTCCTTAGCAATAGAAGAATTATTAGAAAAATGATTAATTCCATTTAAACATACAAAAGCTTTAGCCATTTGAAATAAAAAATTAGGTGGAACAAATTCATAATTTAAACAAATATTTAACATATCAATAAAATAATGTGTAACTTCCTTTGTTTGTACAGATTCACAATAAAGCTTACAGTCTCTTTTAAAATCTAATTTCTGTTTTTCACTCATATTTCCATAAGAAACTAATATTTGATATAATTTTTCAGAATTATTGGCACAAACAGTTAAGAAAAAGTCTCGGCACAACTTGGCATCCTCCTCATTTAAAATGCAAAGTAGTCCCATATCTAAAAAATAAATATTGCCATCATCATCAATACAAATATTACCACTATGAGGATCTCCATGAAAAACAATCTGCTCATCATGATAAAGTGCCCAAAAACTTGATTTTATATAACTATTAAGTGCTGTAACAATTCTTTCTTTATTTGTTATATTTAATTCCAATTTATTAATAGTAGGTAAATTTATAAATTCCATTACAATAACATGATTTGTACACAATTCTTCATAAACATTTGGAACTTTAATATCTTTTGTATCATTTACCTTTCCATTTACATTTGAAGCAAAATTTCTATATAATTTAATATTATTTATCTCATTTTCAAAATCAGTTTCTTGAACAATCCAATCTAAATATAAACTTAATGCACGATCTCCTCCTGTATAATTTTGAAATCGAAAAAGTTTCCCAAAACGATGTACAAGTTTTCGAATTCTACGAATATCTTTCTCAATCGTTTTTGTAATATCTTTTCGTTGAATCTTTATAGCAACGACATCTCCATTTTTTAAAACCCCTTTATGAACTTGAGATACAGAAGCAGAACCTAAAGGAATTTCTTCAATCGATGCAAATATTCTATGATAATCACCATATTCTTCATGTAATATTTTTTCAATATCACGAATTGATATAGGATTACAATCATCACAAATATCAGAAAGTATAATCCTATCTTTTTCCGTAAATAAATTTCCAAAATTTTGAGTTGCTAAAATTTGTGCTAATTTTATATAAACAATTCCCATTTTCTCAGCAAACTTTTTAATTACTTCTCCATTATTCTTACGAAAAATAAATTTTCGAACAAGTAAAAGTACAAATTGCATATATAATTTCATTAAAACCCCACCTTTAAAAATTTGCATGAAAAACAAATTTTTTGTAAACTTCAATTAAATCAGGATCATGTAAATTATCAGGTAATTGATCTAAACTAAAAAATTTCATTTCTTTAGATTCTAAATCCCATTTTAACTCCCCAGAATAATTTTTAACAAAATATAAAACCGTATTATTGATAACCACATCCCCATTAGGATAATCATTTCTTCGACTTTTTCCTGAAACAATATCAATTAATACTAAATCTTCCTCTTTAATATCTAAATTTGTTTCTTCTTTAACCTCTCGTATCAAAGTATTTTGAAATGTCTCTCCTAATTCCTGACATCCTCCAGGTAATCCCCATTTATCACGATCAGCTCTACTTTGTAACAATATTTCTCCCTTTTTATTTACAATAATTGCTGCAGCACCATCTTGTAAAAGAACAAACTTGTGCTTTAATTCATTCATACAAAGCCTTGCAAAAACTGGATATCCTATAATATTACTTAACTCAATAATTTCATTAGTTGACAATTGATCAATAATACTTTTTAACTCTTTATAAGATAAATTTCTTTGTTGGTGACTAGATAATTTTCTAACCCCATCTAATATTTTTTGATTACACATATAATTTTCCTTCATTTTTTCTTAAATCTATTTTATAGGAATTAGCAAAATATTTCAACTTTAACAATTCTTTAAATTATGAAACAAAAATTTACCCATTTTTATTTGTTAATTTTCTAGAATAATCATAAGTTTCATAAATTGACTTCTCCATCGAATCAATAAACTGTTTTAATAACTCAAAATCTTCTAGTTTTAAAGATCTTATTCTTCGTTTTATTTCAATTTGAAAAGAATTTGTAATCAAAGAACATTGTCTAGTTACTTGCCCACCTAAATATTCACTTCCATCATCACTACTTAAATTATAATAATGAAAATTATGTTCAAATATTTGTATAATATTAGAATCACATGCCTTATAATGATCGTGCCATAAACTACAATCATACATTTTATGATTAGTACAACCATGAATATCTATTACTAAAAAATTTTGATAACACTGAATTAATTTTTTTAAAGCAATCAAATATTCATTTTCAATTTCTAATAAAGTTTTTCCTAAAGGATAATTTGGATCATCATGATCATTAAAAACTCTCACAAAGTAAGAACAATGACATTTTTCTGCTAAATAAATTGCAAGTGCACCAGTTAAATAATCACTTGCTTTAATACTCGATTTTCTATATTGCTTTACTGCATGAGGTGCAGAAAGTAATATAGGTATTCTTCCACATTTATACATATAATTTTTATCATCAATCTTTGCACCATTTTTATCATTCTCCAAAAATTGATAATTTAAATTTCGTAATTCATTTATAATATTATTTGTTTTAATCACTCCTTATTTTAAATTTATAATAAAGAAGAAACACAATCAAATTTTAAATGATGATAAAACAAAACAATGCACTTTTTCATAAAAATCTCTCCAAATAATATTTAATTTTGCTAACTACTTATTATATAAGTAGTTTTATAAAAGTCAAAACAATAATAAAAATTTTCAAAAAAAATCAGTCAGAAGACTGAATTAAAAATTCATTGCTTTTTTTCCCAAATTTTTCTAATATATTTTAGCGATAAAGTAGATAAAGTAAATCCTATAACAGGAACTAAAGAACTAAGTAGTATATTATCATATTGTTTTATTAAGTAAGAATATAAAATTACTACTATGTAAGTTAAAACCATAATGCAAATTTTTCTTGTAAAACTAGTTTCCCATGATTTATCTAATTCAACTTTCTTATTTCTTTTCTTTATTTCATTTATTTCTTTTTCAATATTCATAATTTTAACTCCTAATCATTTAATCTTTTTCTTTGTTTATTTTAACAGGATACCACCATTTACATTAATATTTTCACCATTTATATAATCTGCCTTATCACTTAACAAAAATAAAACTGCATTCGCTGTATCTTCACATGTCCCAAGTCTTTTACTTGGATTTTTTAAAGCTGTTTTATGAATTTCTTCTTCTGTATAACTTTTCATTCCAAGAGGAGTAAGAG
>CAJUNF010000016.1:22897-28660 GCA_910587775.1 uncultured Bacilli bacterium
CAAAGAAGGACTTACTGTGTTTACCTTTATATTATATTTTGAAAGCTCTAATGCACAACATTTTGTTATCATTATAGTTGCTGCTTCACTAGTACAATAAGCAATTGAATCTTCCATAGGTCTAGTACCAAGTCTCGAAGCAATATTTACTACTCTAGGAGCATCCGCTTTTTTCATAAGTGGAATGGATTTTTTGATAACTAGCCATCTTGCAACTACATTTACATCTAATTCATGCTTAAACTCACTAACTGTTAATTCTTCAATAGATAATATTTTATCATAAGCTGCACAATTTACTAAACCATCTAGATGATCATATTCCTGCATAATTTTATCAAACATCTCATTAATATCTTCTTCATTAGCTAAATCTGCTTTTATAAGTAAAATATTTTCTTTATAATCTGATAATTCTTTCATAGTCTCTTCGGCCATTTCATCATTATGTCCATAAGTTACAATAACTTTTGCCTGATTTTCTAATAACTGTTTTGCAATTTGACGTCCTATTCCAGAAGTTGAACCTGTTACAAGTATCACTTTATCTTTAAAATTTATATTCATTTTAAACCACCATTTCTCTTTTATTATAGCCTAATCCATATCAAGTTTTAAAGATAATGTTTTAATGTTATTTTGTTCATCCGCTTTTATAATTCTTTCAGACACACGATTAGTCATTAAAATAAGTTCTGTTAAATTCATACTTTTACAATATTGAATTTGATCTAAACATTCTTTTGGAACAACTCTATATTTTTTCCATCCCTTTAATACTTCATTATTTAAAAGAAAAAAACTAGAACAAGTAATATAAGAATAAACATCATCTTCTAAATGACCTGAAAACTTAATAATGATATTATATCCATCATCTTTTGTTTCATCATATTGGATCACATCCACTTGCTCATACTTAGTACCATCTTTATAAAATCTATAAATGCTCCACCATTTAGCATTTGTAATTTTTATAAATACTATTTGTACTGATTCATTAAAAGAGATTATATTTATTTCTCCATTATCTTGTTCTACAATTTCTGTTTCTATTGTATAGTTTTTAAATTGTTTTAAATACTCCAATACCAATTTTACTTCTAATAAAGATGCATCAAACTTTTTTATAAAATCTTCCATTAACTTTCCCCACTATTACAAATATAATCTATCATTTTAAAAATCAATTTAAACTTTCTCTTTTACTTGGAATATCTTGAAGCTCAAAACGATATTTTTGTCCATTTTGATTTACTTCTTCCATTATATTTTTCTCCTTTATATTTCTATTATAACATTAATCAAATTTTAATATTTATAAAATAAAAATCTCAAACAAAAAAATTCAAGCTTGCTTACTATTCACTTAAAATTTCTGTTTCATATAATTTTTTATAAGTTTTATTCTTAGAAAGTAAAGCTTTATGAGTTCCTGAATCTACAATTTTACCATCCTCTAGTAACATGATTTTATCTGAATTTACTATAGTAGATAAACGATGCGCAATAATCAATATAGTATATTTATCTTTCATATTATTTATAGCTTGTTGAATATACTTTTGTGTCTCATTATCTAAAGCTGAGGTAGCTTCATCAAATAAAATAATTTTTGTATCTTGAATAAAAGCCCTTGCAATGGCAATTCTTTGTCTTTGACCTCCTGATAAAGTTATCCCACCTTCACCAACAACTGTATCATATCCATCTGGCAAAGTTCTAATGAATTCATCTATACATGCTAATTTACATGCTTCAAATATTTCTGAATCGCTAACATTCTTTTTTACTAATTTAAAATTATCTCGTATGCTCATATTAAAGATATAAGGACTTTGACTAATTATTGTTATATTATTTCTTATAGAACTTTCATCTAAAGTACTAATATCTTTCCCATCTAAAAAAATATTACCTGAATTGACATCATATAATTTACATAAAAGTGAAAATAATGTTGACTTGCCTGCTTCACTTTTTCCAACAAAAGCTACAGTTTCATTTGCATTTATTTTAAAACTCATTCCTTTTAAAACTTCATGATTCTCATAGCCAAAATAAACATCTTTAAATTCAAAATTACCTTTTATTTTTTCAATATGCTCATTACCAAAAATCTCTTTTTTAAACTCTTTATTATCTAACAAAGAAAATACATGATCACAAGATAAATTAAATCCTTTTATTTCTTGCAATAAATTTCCAACATTTTTCATTAAATTTCCAAAAACACGTGAACGATAATTATATAAAACTAATGCAGAAGCAACAGATAAATAATTATGTGACATAAGACCAATAAATAATAAAATTAACAATATTTCACATAAATCGTATACAACATCAATAATGCAATTATAATTAATTTCTGTATTACGCAAAGCAAATTGACTATAGGTTAAATTATCAATGTTTTCATCAATTTCTTCAACAAAAGATTCTTTTGCATAAAGCATCTTTATATCTCGAATACCTCGCACCAATTCCCCAGTTAAGCTATTTGTTTTTTCTCTTTGCTTACGATACTTTTTATCCTCTTCATTCATTTTTCTTATCTTTAACAAATGTAATGATATGAGTAATATTGAACAAACTAAAAAATAGCAAAAGACAATTTTACTAACAATAAAAATTGCTACATAAATTCCTATATCTGTTAAAATCCATGTAAGATATCCCATTCCCATTGTAAATATTTTTGACATATCATCTGTATCATTATTAATTCTTTCGATAAAAGTTCCACTACCATTTTTATCAATAGAGAATAATTCAATCTTTAAAATTTCACGAGCGACATTTATTTGAATATTTTTTTATATAACAGTTGTAAAATCACACAAAAACGACATTCCAAAACAAATAAGAGCAGCAATTAAAAGTTCTGTATATCAAGATAATGATAATGCTACCAATTGTTTTGCAGTTATAATAGGATAAATGATATTAATTATAATATTAGATATAGATATTATAGTAAATATAACTAAATTCTTCTTATAATTTTTTCCATATTTATAAACTCTTTTTATATTATTTATTGTTTCTTTCATAATGATCATCTCTACTTCAACTATAAAAATTTTCTTCAAAGTACTACTTATTTTTAAATCTTTGAATATATTCTTTTAAAATATAATTTTGCCATTCTATGTACATTTTTCCAATATAATCTTCTGGATTAATCCACATTAAATTATGATCTTTTTCTATAGGATCAGTCATTTTTTTATCAAGATAAGCAATATATATATTCGCAATTACTTCTAAATATCCATGTCCTTCCGCAAATAAAAAAGAACCGACTTTATCAAATTTTTGAATATTAGTTATTGTATATCCTAATTCTTCTACTAATTCTCTTTGCAAAGCTTCTAACTCAGTTTCATTTTTTTCTATTCCACCACCAAAATAAAAATGATCTATTCCGTTACTTGCTATTCCAATTTTATTATCATCTTTTCTTGTGATGATAACATAAGAGCCTGGTCTTAATTTATATTGTATATTTTTTTCTTTCTTATTAACATATTTCATATTTTTACTTCCTTCATAAAATCAAAACGTCTTCTAGCATGCTACTAAAAATTCATAACATTATCCTAAATTTTTCTACATCATTTGGTAGTTTTCCAGCAAATTCTTTATATAATCTTAAGTCAGTATATAAACTGGTCTTTTGATAAAATTCTAATATTTTATTGTTGATCAAATAAATCAGCCACAAAATTACCATTAAATAAAATCATCATGCAAAACTAATTTAATTTTTCAACTATATTATATCAGAAGTTTTTTACATATTTTAATATATAACATAAACATTCCCATTTTTTATTGATTTAAGAATTCAAACTATTTTAAAGAAAGCCTACGTTCTAAATAATAACCCTCTCCTGTATTTTTAAATATTGGATTTATAACAGGATAAATATTATTAATACCTATATCTTCTCTAGTTATAGGAAGCTTTCCAATTGGATATTGCTCATTTATCTTATAAAGATAATTAATAAGCATTCCACCTGAATTGAGTTTTTTCTTATAACTGGTTATGAACTCTTGATACTCTTTAAGTCCAAATTTTGGATTTATAAAAGAAAAATAATCACCAATATTTGATAAAAGAATAATATCATAAGTTGAAGATAACCTTTCTGAAAAAGAAAGAGCATCTGCAAAAGTAATATTAACATTTACATCATTTATAAATTTTTGAAGTTTTTTATAGGACTCTTCATTAGCCAAATAATTATTACGAGAAAAATCTTTATCACTTACACTATAAAAAAGTGATTCAAAGCATATCATAGGATTACCATTAGAAAATTCAAGCATTTTTCTATAATATTCATAAACTTCTTCAAAAAGATAAGGTTTTACTTTTTCAATGACATCGAAACGACTAGAAAAACTAGAATATGATGAAGTGAATATTAAATTAGCTTTTTTAAAATCTTCGAATGAAAAAATATGAAGCATTGCCTTACATAAATAATAAACAAAATAAGTTAATTGATTTGAATCGAACGCATCAATTTCATGAACACCACTAAAAATAAGATTAAATACCTGATCTCCACCAGATAAAATGGTTAAAGCTTTATTTTTCTCAAACTCATGTGCTTCCAAATAATCCTTAATACATTCTGAGGTTACAAAATAAGTACTAGCATAATCTTTAAATCCCTGAAAATTATATACTCCATAAATAATATCTTTACTTGCACGTAATGCTTTTTCTAAATCAACGCTCATATAAATAGCCCCCTTAATTAGTGGCTATTTTAACATATTTATTTTTCAAAATCATTTCTTTTTATTATATTTTTTTGATGCAGTTCATTTTTATACTACAAGAAAAGTTCAAGTAACGATCAATCTAGCATATTTAGTTAATATTCAAACACTAATTTGATTTATACATATATTCTAGGTACTCTTTTGCCCACACTACATAATACTTCATAAACAATAGTATCTAATTGTTGTGCTATTTCTTCGATTTGTTCTTTGTTTTTTATAATTACGACTTTATCAAAAACTTTAACATTATCATCTACCTTAACAAAAATCATATCCATACAAATATTTCCTATTATCTGATAAGAATTATCGTTTATAAAGACATTTCTGCCTGTATTTTTACGAATTATTCCATCTGCATATCCAATAGGTATTACAGCAATTTTTTCTTTTTCTTTAGCTTTATACATTGCATTATATCCAACAGTATCATTTGCCTCTAAAGTATTAATTTGTATTATATTACTATATAATTTAAAAGTTGATTTTAAATTTAAATCTATATCTGTACTAAAACCATACATAATTATTCCTAATCTGCAACCATTAACATATTCTAGCTTTTCATAACCAGTTAATGCATCACTTGCTTGAATATGAACAATTTTAATTTTTGTTAAATCTATATCGGCAGTAATATTTTCAAATTTTCTAAACTGTTTATTTGTCAATAAAGAATCGTTTGATGTATGAATATGAGAATAAATTCCTTCTATATTGATATTATTTTGAATTAATTTTAGATAAACTTCATTAAATTCTTCTTTTGTTGAGACACCCAAGCGATTCATTCCTGTATTGATTTTAATATGAACTTTAGCACCCTTTAATTTTTTAATATCAATAGAGTTTAAATATTCCTTATTTACTATAGATAATGTAATATCATTTTTATACCAATTTCAACTATTTTCATACTATATTATCTTCCTTATCAAATTGTTAATGTCACTA
>CAJUNF010000017.1 GCA_910587775.1 uncultured Bacilli bacterium
TAATTAATAGAAAACCCATAGAAAAAATCTATGGGTTTGTCTACACTCTGAAAAAAGATATTAGTCAACCTAATATCTTTTCTTATTTCATCATATAAGGACTTGTACTAGAACCATTACCTTCTTGATAAATATTATTTCCATCTACGGCAATCATATAGCGAATAAACTTTTTAGAATCAGCATAATCAGAAATAATATTTCCATTATAATTTACACTATAAACTTTTGTACCTTTAGTTCCATCTGCAGTAAGTGTCCACCATTTTCCATTTTTATTTACCAAATAATTATAATTTCCACAAGCCATATCTTCTACAGTATTACAACGATGATCTGTACTAGCATTAATATAATCATTAATTTGCATTAGAGTAACAAACTCAGGTTCTTCTAAGATGTAAGAGCATTCTACACTTCCATCATTATTACTTTCTGTATCACTACGTTTACCAACACATATATCCATAGGAATCATACGACTTTTAGCATTAGCAAACTTCGTATCTGCAATATCTTTTAATGTGTGTGAAATAACACTAACATCGAAATCATTAATTCCATGACGACTTTCTTCTGTAGTATTGTATCGATTATCCCAAAGATCATTTGGAGCTTCTTTCACATTATCTAAAACTAAATATACAGTATTATCAACTGGATTCATTTTAACAATACGCCATAACATATTATTAAACTTTACATAATTATTAACTCTATCTCCGCGGAAAACTAACATTTCATTTAAATCAAAAAGTCCATTTCCGTTTGTAATAACTGGATTATCATTTAAAATACGATCATAAAAAAGTTCAGATTGATATTTATCACAAGTAAGCATTGGTCGAATTACATACCCACCATTTTTATAAAGAATTTCAATTTCTGCAGAACAATTATCTTTCACTAATTTCTTTAATTCTTTAATATATTTACCATTTACTAAATCCTCTGATGAAATAATAGTTTCTGGGTTTTCTTCAGTTGGATAATAAATATCGTTATCTTTTAAATATTTTTCTGTTGCAAAATAAAGCTGATTTTCTAACTCAGAATAAGTTATTTTTTTTCCAATCATTCGAATTGCTACAAATATTACTATAAATAAAACAATGATTCCAGCAACCCCACCAATAATAGAATAGACTAATTTTTTATTTGCCATAAAAGTTCTAAATTTATTCATTTTGTTCACCTTATCTTACTAAAAAATTATAACAAAGCAGCAAAAAAAAAGCAACTAAGTTGCCTTTTATTAACGGTTGTAGAATTCTACAATTAAGCTTTCATTGATTTCTTGATTTAACTCAGAACGATCAGGTAATCTTTTATAAGTACCAGTTAATTTCTTTGCATCAAATTCAACAAATGCTGGACGATTTAAAGTAGCTTCTAAGCTAGCTAAAATAGCTGGATGATTCATTGAATTTTCTTTTACAGAAATTACATCACCAGGTTTTACTTGATAAGAAGGAATATCTACTTTACATCCATTAACTAAAATATGTCCATGATTAACAAGTTGTCTTGCAGCTCTACGAGTATTAGCCATACCCATTCGGTATACTAAATTATCAAGTCTACTTTCAAGTAAGAAAAGTAAATTTTCACCAGCAATACCTTTCATATGACTAGCACGTTCAAAAACACGTTTAAATTGTTTTTCATTTAATCCATACATAAAACGTACCTTTTGTTTTTCTTGTAACTGAATACCATATTCACTAACTTTTTTACGACGATCAGTTCCATGAGCACCAGGTGCATAAGGACGTTTTGCAAGTTCTTTTCCATTTTCTAAAGTAGAGAAACCAAGTCTTCTAGATTTTTTATAACTAGGTCCAGTATATCTTGCCATAATAATTCTCCTTTCTATAATTTTAAGAAAACCATTTCCAATATAGGGAGTCTTTTCTATATGTTCCAAAAGGCAGCCTTTTGTACTAATTTCTAATGAAAAGACACATTATATCAAAATAATTTTGCTGCCTGTTTTACAAGCAAACTTAACTTACCATAAATTGGTGGTACTGTCAATGAAATACTATGAATTGTTTTAGATTTTATGCCAGAAGAAAAAGCTAAAAAGAAGTAAACAAAAACACAAATAGATTTCAAAAACATGATTTTATTTTATAATAGAAATAAGGTGATGAAATGTTAAAAAAGAAAAAAAATATCATATTAATTCTAATCTTACTTACTTTAATAATTATTAATAATTTTGCTTGGTATTATCTTCTCAAACAAGAAAAAGAAAAATTAACCCACGCAATTATTCCTACATTAACAAATGATTATTTTTTAACTCAAGTAGCTTTAACTAAAAATATGAAAAATTATCAATTAGAATTAGAAAGTAATCCAAATCATGAGCATTATAATTATTTAATGAATGTTCCCATTATAAATCAAAATCCAGAATTTCCTAATGGTTGTGAAGCAGCTTCTGCGGTAATGTTATTAAATTATTATGGAATAGAAATAACATTATCTGATTTCATAGATAAATATTTAGTGCAACAAAAAGTATATGAAACAGAAGGAAAACGATTTGGTCCTAATCCTTCAATCTATTACGCAGGAAACCCAAGAAATCAAAAGAGGGGATGGGGATGTTTCGAGCCAGTTATTGTAAATGCTCTTCAAAAAGCAATAGCAGATACACAGAAAAATACTAATATAGAAGTATCTATTATTCGAAATGATGTCAAATTACCATTAACAGAGTATTTATTGTTAGAAGTACCTATTATGATTTGGACGACTATAGATTATGGAGAAGTAGAAGAAGTCTATGAATGGTTTAGTTATGACAAGAAAAATACTTATACTTATCCTAAAAATGCTCATGCCATAGTAATTACAGGCAAAGATGATAACTATTATTATATCAATGACCCATTAAAAAATGAAACAAACATCCCAATCCCAAAAGAAAAATTAGAACGTAGTTTTGACTCAATGGGAAGACAACTAATTGCTTTAGAATTAATTAATTATGGATTTGAATAGAAATAATAAAATGATAAAAACTAATTTTACTTTAATTGCTACTTCTTGTATAATAACAATATGAATTCAGAAATCAAGAAAGTATTAAAGAAAATAGAACAAAGTGGTTTTGAAAGTTATATAGTAGGAGGCTTCGTAAGAGATAGCCTTCTATGTCGTGCTACAAATGATATTGATATTGCAACCAATGCTCTACCAAAAGATATTCTATCTATTTTTGGTAATTCCAAAGAGTTAGGTAATTATGGTACGTTTAATTTAAAAACGAATCATTTTAATTATGATATTACTACATATCGGACTGAAAAAAAATATAATAATAGAAGACCTAAAACAATTATCTATACCAATAATTTATTAGAAGATTTACAAAGAAGAGATTTCACAATAAATGCGATTTGTATGAACAGTAAAGGAAAAATTTTAGATCCTTTAAATGCTGTTGAAGATTTAGAACTAAAACTAATTAAAACGATTGGTGATCCAACAACTCGTATAATAGAAGACCCTTTAAGAATACTAAGAGCAATTCGTTTTGCAAGTACTCTAGATTTTAATTTAGAAGAAAATTTGAAAAAAGCTATCATAGAGCAAAGTGAAAAAATTAGGACATTATCAAACTTTCGAATCAAACAAGAATTAGATAAGATTTTAATAAGTCCCAATTATAAAAAAGGATTAAAGTTATTAAAAGAATACAAAATCTTAGATTTATTAGAAATTTATCCTGAAAATGAATTAACATATGTAGAAGATATCAACGGAATGTGGGCACAGATTATTACAAATAGAGATTTATTATTTACTAAATCTGAAAAAAAACAAATTAATATAATAAAAGAATTAATAGCATTACCAGAGATTACATCGTATAATATTTTTCAGTATGAATTATATTCTGTAAGTGTCGCAGCTAAAATTAAAGGTATACCAGATAAAATAATTACAAAGATATACAAAAAGATGCCTATAAAAGAAGTAAAAGAACTAAATATTACTTTTGAAGAAATTAAATGTATAACAAACATTACAGAAAAAGAATGCAAAAAAATTCAAGAGAAATTAATTAAATCAGTTCTAAAGTTTGAAGTGAAAAATAAAAAAGACCAACTAATTAAATATATAAAGGAGCACAGTTATGAATTCTAATTTTATAGTTGAAAAACACTTTTCATTATCAACACATTTATTAAAAGAAGCTCTTCATTTAAAACTGACTTTAGAAGAATTTATTTTATTAATTTACTTCGAAGATTCCATTGATAAAACTTTCAATGTTTCTTTAATTGAACAAGCTACAAGCTTAAAAGAAAGTACCATATTAAATACATTTAATTCTTTAATGAGTAAACGACTAATAACGATTGAATCTGGAAAAGATATGGAAGGAAGAAGAACAGAAAGTGTATCCCTTAATCCTTTTTATGAAAAGTTAGAGGAAGTAAAAGAAGAAAAAGAAAAGGAAGAAACAAAAATAGATATTTATTCTGCTTTTGAAACAGAATTCGGCCGTCCTATTTCCTCTATGGAATATGAAATCATTGGAGCATGGTTAGAAAAAGGATTTAAAGAAAATCTAATTTTAGGAGCATTAAAAGAAGCCGTATATAATGGAGTAACAAGTTTAAGATATATAGATAAAATTTTATATGAATGGCAAAAAAAAGGATATAAATCTATGAATGAAGTAGAAAAGGGATTAACAAGAAGGGAGGAAAAGAAAGAGATTCCTAATCTCTTTGATTATAACTGGTTAGATGAAAACGAAGAATAAAGAAATGTTTATGGAATATTTGGATGAATTGTATCCAAATGCAATATGTGAACTAAATTATAATTATGATTATGAATTATTAATTGCAGTAATACTAAGTGCACAATGTACAGATAAAAGAGTAAATTTGGTAACAAAAGAATTATTTTCAAAATATACGTTACAAGAAATTAGTAATTTAGATATTAAAGTATTAGAAAATATTATAAGGCCAGTTGGAACTTTTACAAGAAAAGCTGCTTACGTTAAAAATGTTGCTATTTCTTTATTAGAAAATTATCAAGGAAAGGTTCCAAATAATCGATCATATTTAGAATCTTTACCTGGAGTGGGGCATAAAACTTGTAATGTGGTTTTATCAAATCTATATAACGAGCCTTGTTTTGCTGTAGATACGCATGTCAGTCGTGTTTCAAAACGTCTTGGTTATGCAAATGAAACTGATAGTGTAGAAACAATTGAATTAAAATTAACAAAACTATTTCCAAAAGAAAAGTGGAGTAGAATGCATCACCAAATGGTCTTATTTGGAAGATATCATTGTAAGAGCATTCGTCCCCTTTGTAGCGATTGCAAATTAAAAGAAGAATGTAAATTTTATCAAAAAAAATAAAAAAGCCTAAAACAGAAATTTAAGGCTTTTTTTCTAAATATATTGTAACAAAAAAAGACTAAAATATCGTCTTAATTTGCACAAGTTCCATTATTATTACAACTATCACATATATGAATATTTCGAGTTATTGTAGTAGTTTTTCCTTCATAAGCAATACGATAAGTTAAAGTAACACTTTTTTTAGTAGAAGTATCAATGTTGGTATCTGCTTCAATTTTTGCCTTATCAGTAACATCAGTTCCATTATAAGTAACTTTAACTGGTGTTTTTAAATCTATAAATTTTTCGTTTAATTTAACACACACATCTTTGCTACCATTTAAAACAACCTTTAAATTATCATTTTCTCCAGTTGATGGATTATCTTCATTACCACTAGTTGTAGTTTTTCCTTTAATAGTAAGTCCACTACTCATATTACTTTTAAAAATACTATAAGCGCTTTTAATTACAAAAGTGTACTCACCAGAACTTGGAGCATTGTAAGTATAATTATTACTATTTGTAAACCCTAAGCTTTGAAGTCCTCCACTAGTTTGTAAATATACTTGGTATCCAATTGTACCAATTTTAGAATTATTATAATTAATACGTAAGTTATAATATTTTTCTGCCCATTGTCCATAATTTTCATTAAAATAGGTTGTTAAAGAATTGGTATCTATTCCAAAAGGAGTAGGAATCGGATTCCATGATAAAATAATTTTATTTCCACTAACAGAAGCTTTACCATTAGTTGGATTATCTAAAGGAGAGAATCGAGTAGAAACTTCAGTTGGCTCAGTTCCTTTTTTATATAATGCTGTCATTTTAAATTCTCCAGGAGTAAATTCGCTAGCAAGTTGTAAAGGAATCGTTTCTTTTTCAACTGTCACTTCTACAACACCATCTGGTCTTGTAAATCGTTTATTTGGTTGATAAATTTTATTAGCAATCTGTTCCATCATACCCTTACGAGCACTGGTACCAGTATTACTAGTTAAATAATAACCTTTTTCTTTTTTATCATAGCCATACCATAGCGCAATACAATAATCGGTTGAGTAAGTTACATTCCAATGATCTGGAGTAGCATAACTTGGCCAACCATATTGATTTGCAATAGATGAAGTAATATTTGTTGTTCCACCTTTTGCAGCAATATCACTATTACTTACACGCATTCTACCACCAACATTGTGAGCGCTAGATCCACCTTCTACTAAAATATTGGTAATCATATATGCTGTTTCTTCACTCATAGCACGTTTTTTCTCATATTTATATTCTTCTTCTTTTCCAGTTTCTAAATAAACAATCTTAGAATAAGAATATGGTTCAATGTAATAACCACCACGAGCAAAAGCAGAGTAGGCAGCAGATGCTTCCAAAGGACTCATTACCTCTAAACCACCGATGGCAATCGATTCATATAATGTATCACCATAATCAATACCTAAATTATGAACAAATTCCGTAATTTTGCTTTTATCAACTTGTTGGAATGCTTGAACTGCTGGAATATTACGAGAATCAATTAAAACATCTCTCATATTACTTAATCCCCAATATTTTCCATCATAGTTATTAATTTTCGTTTTTCCATCACTATAAGTATAAGGTTCATCAAAAAATTGATGTGAAGTAGAAACGTTATTATATTCAATCAAAGGAGCATAATCGAAAATCGGTTTAGCAGTTGACCCAGGTTGTTTTTGCAAGATAGCTCGGTTAGTTCCCGTAGCAACATAATTTCTTCCTGCTCCAAGAGCTAAAATAGAACCATCACTAACACTTGTTACAGCAATCCCTACTTGATCTTTATCATCTTTAAATTTATATGTAACACCATTTTGTACATCATTTACAACATTTTGAATGTTCGTATCAAGCGTAGTATAAATAGCCATTGGAACATCATATGGATTAAGTCCAGTTTTATCTTTTACTTCATCTACAACATATTGAATAAATGCTTGATAAGGATTTGTATTAGTAGTAGAAGTTTTCTCTTTTAATAAAGATTGAATTGGAATTTGCATTGCTGCTTCTTTTTGTTCCTCTGAAATATATCCATGGCGCTCCATTAAGCTAAGTACAACATTACGTCTATTAGTACAACCTTCTGGATTTCTATAAGGATTATATAAATAAGGATTATTAAAAAGTCCTACTAATAAGCTTGCTTCTGAAAGATTTAAATCAGATACACTTTTTCCAAAATATAATTGACTTGCTTGTTCAACACCACTAATATACAAATAATTGGTGCCACCACTACTAAATTCTTGAGAATTAACATAGAATTCTAAAATTTCTTCTTTAGTATATTTTTTTTCTAATTTAAAAATTGCCATATATATATCGGTAAATTTACGCACAATTCCTCGAATACCTGTAGCTTCACTAGAAGTATAAGTATTTTTAACAAGTTGCATAGTTAAAGTAGAAGCACCACCTGCACTAGAATTACCTAAAGCTTGTCCAAGACTTGCTTTAATAAATCTTGCAGCATCAAAACCATTATGTTGAAAATATCTAGAATCTTCTACTGCTACTAGTGCATCAATAAAAACTTGTGGTAAATCATTATAAGTAATTAAGACTCTATTTTCAGCACCATATCTTGTAAGTTCTATTCCATTTCGATCATATAAAACAGTTGCTTCTTTATGATATAGTTTGTTGGAATCGAAATCTGGAGCAGTAAAAATAATATAAAGCCCAAATGCTAAAATACAAGAAGCCAGTCCAATTCCCATTACCATTAGAAAAGTTAAAATAATATTAATAACTCTTCCTTTTTTTTGTTTCTTTTTTCTGCTTTTTTTTCGCTCATTTAATTTATTTTCAATTGTATGTTTGGTCCCCTGAAGCTTTTTGTTAAGCTTTAACTTTTTCATGAATTCCCTCCAAAATATATTTGATCTACTACTTTTAAATAATCGAGTGGTGGATCAATTTTTTCTTTAATCAAATGTCCATGTTCTACAAAATAAGAATATGGAATACTTTGTCTTTTTGTTTGATCAATAAAACTTAAAAAAACTTGTCCATCTAGCAGATAAACTAGCTGCTGAATCTTAACAACTAAAAAGACAATTCCATCATGATCAATAACTTTTCTTATATGTTTGATTTGATGTGGGTGGATGTTATGAAGTGGAAACGATGTTTTCATTTTTGTTTCTTTTGCTTCGAATTCTATATATTTTCCACGATAAAGTCCATTATAATCTAAAGTAGAAGGAGCTTTAAAATAAGCTTTATCAATGACTTTTCCTTTGGTAGTATAATGAACATCAACAATACCTACTGGAGTAGGTTTTTTAAATATTAGTGCAATATTTCTTTCTTCATAATAAGAATTAGATAAATTAAGTAAATTTTCTAAATCCATTCCACGATTTCCATAAGAAACAGTAGATGTCTTCTTTTTAACTATGTTGTTTGGATATTGCACACTACCACCTTTACTTATTATACTATATTAAAGCATTTTTTAAAAGATGAAGAGGTAAGAAAAACATTTGCTATCTTTTGTCGAATTTTCCTATTTAAGATAAAGGTAAGTTAAAATAAATTTAGGTGATAACATGAGAGAATTAAATATTGATCTACTTTTTAGTGAAATGTTAGAGCAAGTATCGGTTTCAGAAAGATTGCTACATTTAAAAATAATATTAAATTCAGTTGACAATTAACACTTTTTTAATATAATAACCCTTAAATGAGGGGGAAGTTATATGGATGTACTAGCTTATTTAGAAGAAAATTTAAAAAATAAAAATTGGTCTTTAGATGAAAAATGTCGATATTTATATTTACAAAGTTGTTTATTATTTTCTTATGATCCAAGAAGAAAATGGCTGATGTATGAATCAAATGAAGCATTAACTAAAGAAATATGGGATCGTCAAATAAATTTAAATAATGTAACCGATTTCAATGTGATTTGTACAAGTTGGCATAAAGAAGTTTATTTGAAATTAATACATGAATTATTAGGGATAAAGGGAAAATCAGAAGGAACAATACATAAATATGTTTCTTTAAAAAATCAAAAAGGTGAGCATATTTTTGCAGATGCCACGCTAGGAAATGATTTAGCACGAGTGAAAATGGGACTTTCTACAAAGCGTTATAAAAAAGAAAATGAAACAATAAAAGAAAGTCAAATATGGCTCAAACCACAAGACCAGAAAATTGGATATATAAAAGAGTTTTACTTTGAAGAGACATTTAGCAAAATAAAGCAAGAATTATTAGAAAAAACAAAAGATTTAGAAGCAATAGATAAATACATTGCTTATTTAAGTAAAATCATAAAATTATATAATACTTTTACCTTTCAAAATTATAGTGATGCTAGGTATTGCTTCTATTATCTATGTGATAAATTATTAGAAGATATTTCTTGGAACTACAAAGAAATAGAATTATATCAAGATTTTAAAGATAAATCATGGGATTTCGTTTCTATTTACCCAATTAATCTTCCAAAAGGTATTCTTTATCTTAAATTATTTTTAGGACCACTTTCATATAATATTGAAGAAATAGAGGAATCAGAAGTTCACTATTTAAAGAAAAATTTGAAAAGTTGATAAAATAAAAATAGGAAAATAATGGGACGCACCTCTACTTGACGAAATACCCAATTTCAAGATATAATTTTGTCCGAAGAAGGTGATAGAATGGTAGAAGAAAAAATCGTCTTAACTCCCTCTGAAATCTATGAAAAAGAATTCAAAGTGGATGCAAGAGGTTATAGACCACAAGAAGTCGATAATTATCTAGATATTATCATACGTGATTATACAGAATATAATACTATCATCAGGGGACAAGATAAAATGATTAGTGAGTTAACGGAAGAAAATAATAAACTAAAAAATGAAATTAGAAAATTAAGAAACATTCTAGAAGCGCAAGAATCTTCAAATAGTAGAAGTAGTAATGTAAATAACATTGATTTATTAAGAAGAATTAGTCAATTAGAAAAAATTGTATACGGAAAAAATGAATAATAACTGGACAAATGCTGCAGTAAATAATCTGTTGAGGAAAGTCCATGCTCACACAATCTGAGATCGATTGTAGTGTTCGTGCTAGAGGAACAAATAACTCTAGGTAGTAGTAATACTAACGGCTTTGAACAAACCTAATCATGGTTTAAGTAAAACTAAGGTGCCAAAGTGACGAAGAACTTGGAAACGAGGGAAGTGGAACGTGGTAAACCCCGCGAGTGAGAAACCCAAATTTTGGTAGGGGAGTCTTTCGAAATGAATCAAAAGGACGAAAGGACCGTAAGGTAGATAAATATTTGTCGCGCAAATTTTGCGTACAGAACATGGCTTACAAGTTATTATTTAATTTTTAAAGGAGTGAGATTACTTTGAAAAATTTAGGAAATCTCCTAAAAGAACAAAGAGAATCAAAAGGCGTAAGCATTAGTGAAGCTAGTAATGATTTAAAGATAAAAGATGTTATTTTAGAAAACATTGAAGAAGGAAACATTGGTGCTTTTAAAGATATTTATCTATTAAAAGATCAGATTAGCCTTTATGCAAAATACTTAGGTCTAAATAGCAATAATATTATTGATGAATTTAATGAATACTTATTTGAGTATACTTCACGCATTCCTGTAAAAGAAATAGAACGCGAAATGCAAAAAAATAATAAAATAGAAAAAGAAGAATTAAAAGTAAGTTCTCCCTATACAAAACCAATGAAAAAATATCCGCGAGTTTACTACTTTTTAATTTATACCATTTTAATTTTAATTGTTTTTATTATGTTTTTTTGGAGTATTAAACAAATTACAATCAATACAAAAGAAACAAAAGACATTAGTTATATAAAGTAGGTGAAATATGAAAATTATCAAAAATATAAGTTTGATAAGAATGATTACCATGTTAATTGGGTTGCTATTATTAATGATTCCTTGGTATCAATTAGGAATACATTTTCCAAATTACATAGCTGGTGGCAAAATTATTATTGACATAAAATATATTATAGTTGGATTTATTTTTGTATTTTCTTATTTATTAAAATTAGTAGTATTTCGTATGAAAAATAAAATAAAATCTGAATTAAAATTTATTTTAACTATAGAAAATGCTCTAGATCATATTTTTATAGAAGGGTTATTAGTATTATTATCATTCCATGGTTTTATATCGCCAATTATTCCAATTGTTATAATTGCAAAAAAAATACTAGTAGATGCCATGAAAAAATTAAGTGCTGACAATGGATCTATGAATGAAAAAAGTAAATTAGGATATTGTGAAAATATAATATTACGTTTAGGAATAATTTTATTATTATTCTATAATTTACCGTTTGAACTTTGGAATTTCTATTTTGCAGATGCATTAATCATAATAGCTACTGTTTTTGCAGTTTTAAATGGTTGCATTTATTATTTTCAAGCTAAAAATATGTTAGTAAAAGAACAGTAATCAGTATAACGCTGATTCTTTTTTTATAGTGTTTTTAATACTCTTTTGTTATAATAAATTTGGTGAATAATGTGAAAAGTAAACTAATAGTAATAGAAGGAACTGATTGTTCGGGTAAAGCTACACAAACCAAAATACTAAAAGAAAAATTACAGGAAAATGGCTATTCTGTTTTTTCTTTTGATTTCCCACATTACGAAAGTCCAACTGGTAAAATAATTGGTGGACCTTATTTAGGTCAAGAAGAAATTAGTAAGTGTTGGTTTGAAGAAGGAGCTGTTAATATCGATGCCAAAGTATCATCAATGTTTTATGCAATTGATCGCTACTATAATTATCATATTTTAGAAGAGGAATCTAAGAAAAATGACATTATTTTATTAGATAGATATACATATTCTGCTATGGCTCATCAGGGTGGAAAAATAAGAGAAAAGGAAAAAAGAAATGCGTTTTATGAATGGGTAGAAAAACTAGAATTTGAAATGTTAAATCTACAGATACCAGACATTAAACTATTTTTGCATATGCCTTTAAAGGCGGAAAGCTTTCTTCGAGAAAAACGGAAAAATAAATTAGATGAAAATGAAAAAGATACTAAACATTTAAAAAATGCAGAAGAAGCATATAAAGAAATAGCAAAAAAATATGACTTTATAACCATAGAATGTGTAAAAAATAACCAAATAGAATCGAAGAACGATATAAAAAGGGCAGAAGAAATAGCAAAAGATATTTGGAATGTAATTAAAAAAAAACTAGAAGAAAAATAGGTGAAATAATGGCTTTTTATTCATATATATTTAGTGCAAATTATAAAAGATTTGCTAAAAATTTAAAACAAGTTGCTAAAAAGGAAAATCGTAGCTACTTTCTACTAACATTAGATACATATTATAGTATTTTAAGATATGGTGTTGGATTAAGTGATTATTTAAATTATAAATTTTATTCCCGATCTAAAAAAGAAAGAAAAGAATATGTTGGAATAAAATTGCAAAATACATTTTATGAGAAAGTAAGTCCAAGTGCTTATAAAAAAAGATACACTTTAAAACCAACATTTTTAAAAGAATTTTCAAAATATACTAAACGTGATTTTTTCCTTCCAAATGAATCAAATGAACAAGAAATGATCAATTTTTTAAATAATCACAAAGAATTTATGTGTAAGCCACTAGATGGTCTAGGTGGTGCTGGAGTTACAAAAATAATTACTAAAAATATCAAAGATTATCATGAATTTTATCATAAATTATTAAAAGATCATCTGTTTTTAGAAGAGCTTGTTTTACAACATAAAGATTTAAACGAATTATGTGATGCTTCTGTAAATACTATTCGTATAATGACATATAATGATTCAGGAAATCCAATCATTTTATGGGCAGGACTTCGTATTGGAAATGGAATAAATCCTGTTGATAATTTCCATGCTGGAGGGATGGGTGCAGAAATTAATTTAGAAACAGGAAAACTAATAGGCCCTGCTTTAGATAAAGATTTAAATGAATTTCCAAAACATCCAAAAAGTAAAATTAAAATTGATGGTTTTAAAATACCTTTTTTTAACGAAATAAAAGAAATGGTTTTAGAAGCATCTTTAGAAAGTGATAAAATTTTATTAGTAGGATGGGATGTAGCAGTAACACCATCTGGTCCAATCATTATTGAAGGAAATCGTAGACCTGGTTTTGATTTAGTCCAAGTTACTTCAAATCGAGGTAGAATGGATATTATTAGAGAGGTTTTAGATCGTTATGAAAAAAAATAAAAATGTAATTTTAATTGTTCTTGGTTGTTTAATTATTTTATCATTTGGCTTATTAATTGGTTTTTATAAATCAAGAATTGTAGTAATGGATATTAATTCAGATTTAATAAAAGAATTATATTACTCTATAAATCCAAGTTCTGATGCAAGTATTGCTAGTATGTTATATCAAGAAAATGCTCTTCCAAATGAATACATTATTGATATAGGACTTATGGCCTATATAAAAGAAGTCGGAAAAGAAAATGCAAGTATAATACCAAGAGAAAAAGTAGAAGAGAAAATTAATACCATTTTGGGAAGTATAGCATATTTCCATAGTAAAGTTTATTTATTAGAAGAAGTCTGTGGCTATACATATAATGATGAATTAAAACAATATGAAGTGATTGAAGGTTGTGGCGGAAATTGGTATGAAAGACTTCATAAAAAAATGGTAAGTGCGAGAAAGAAAAGAAATCAAATTATAATAACTGAAAAGTTAATATACGAGACAGATGATTGGAATGATACAATTAGCAAAAGAACGATTTACTCTGATTTAAATAAAACAAAAAAATTGGATTATAAGGAAGTTTCTTCTAATATCAACTATAGCATTGAAATTGATGATTATCTAGAAGATGCTAGTACATTTGAAATGATTTTTGAACAAAAAGGAGATCGTTATATTTTTAAAAACATAGTAAAAATAAATTAAAAATGATAATTCTAAAAAAAGAGAAGTAAAAACAAAGAAATTTGTTAAAAAAATTCTCTTTTTTTGTATGGAAATAGGTACCAAACGAATGTTTGAGAAAAAGATTGACAAAGCTAATATTCTATAATAAAATGAACATGTATTTAAAAACTTTAGGAGGATTACATGAAAACAACAAAAGATATAAAAGACAAAGATAAGGCACTAGAACAAGTACTAATAGATATTGAACGTCAATTTGGAAAAGGTGCTATTATGAAATTAGGAGCGCAAGAACACATGGAAGTAGAAGTAACTTCAAGTGGCTCACTTTCACTAGATATAGCATTAGGAGTTGGAGGATATCCAAAAGGAAGAATTATTGAAATTTATGGTCCTGAATCATCTGGAAAAACTACTTTTGCACTTCATGCGATTGCAGAAGTACAGAAATCTGGTGGAAGAGCAGCTTTTATTGATGCCGAACACGCCCTAGACCCTGTTTATGCTAAAAATGTAGGAGTTAATATTAATGAGCTATTATTATCTCAGCCAGATACTGGAGAGCAAGCTTTAGAAATTTGTGAAGCACTCGTAAGAAGTGAAGCAGTAAATATTATAGTAATTGATTCAGTAGCAGCATTAGTTCCTCAAGCTGAAATTGATGGAGATATGGGTGATAGTCATGTAGGACTTCAAGCAAGACTAATGAGTCAAGCACTAAGAAAATTATCAGGAACTATTAATAAAACGAAAACAACAGCTATTTTTATTAATCAATTACGTGAAAAAGTGGGAGTAATGTTTGGTAATCCTGAAACAACTCCTGGTGGAAGAGCACTTAAATTTTATGCTACCATTCGAATGGATGTTAGAAGAGGAGAACAAATTAAACAAGGTGATGGAATAATTGGAAACAGAACCAATGTAAAAGTTGTTAAAAATAAAGTAGCACCACCATTTAAGACTGCCAGCGTTGATATTATGTATGGAGAAGGAGTAAGCCGTGAAGGGGAATTAATTGATATTGCAAGTGAAATTAATATCATTGAAAAAAGTGGTGCATGGTATTCATATAATGGAGAAAAAATAGGACAAGGAAAAGAAAATGTAAAAACTTTCTTAAAAGAAAAGAAAGAATTAAAAGAAGAAATAGAAAAAAAAGTACGAGAACACTATGGGTTCCAAAAAGAAGAAGTGAAAAAAGGTTAATTGTTAACCCTTTTTTATTGTTAAAAAAAGATTTTAAATGTTATAATCAAAAAAAGATGCAAAAGGGTATAGAAAGGATTAAAAATGAAAATAGAGTTATTAGGTTCCCTAGATTATAAAAAACTAGAGGAAGCGTTAAAAGGAAAAGTAGAAAATGTTGAAGAAATAATCAATGAAATTAAAAAATTAGCAAAAGAGCAAAAAACAAATGTAGTAGCAACTGCTGCTCGTCTTTCAAGATTCCCTGGTAATGTTTTTGAAGTATTAAATATTTCTGAACAAAATAGTTATGAAAAAAATGTGAATTTTATTAAAAGAGTAATTGGAATGGGTCATGATTCTATTACAGATCATGATTATTTTGTCTTTGGAATAGAAAATGTCAGTGCATTGATAGAACAGATGATAATTGCTGAACGTTTTTCCTCTTTTACCATTAAATCAAGAAGAGAAGTTGATTTTACCAATGCAGGATTTTATATTCCAAATTTTCATGATGAAAATGGTATAATTATCAGTAACAATAATCAAGTAAAAGAAGAATATCAAAACCATATGAAATCTTTATTTCAAAATTATGGTCAATTTGTAAATCAAAATATGAAACTAGAAGATGCTAGATTTATTCTTCCGTATTGCTATTATTCTAACATTATAATGGGAATCGATGCACATACTTTGAAAGATATGATTATCAAATTTACCAAAACAAAATATGCTAAAATAGAAGAACTAAGAATATTTGGAGAACGATTAAAAGAAATTGCCAAAGAATCTTGTGAGTATATTTTGGATGAGATTGATAAAACACCTCTAAATTTAGAAGATGGTGTAGATGAATTTTTAAATTCTAATTTACAACGAGGAGACTATCAAGTTTTAGATAGACCAAAGTTACTAAATCATACCGAAAATACAGATGATGTAATTTTGATGTCTGCTTTAATGAGAAGATATCAATATAACCATTTAGAAGCTAAAATAGTTTTAGAAAAATTGAGCAAAAATAATCCAGAGTTCAAACAAATTTTAATGCGCAAAATTGCTTTTGAGTCAGATCGCTTAGAGTTTACTCAAGTAAATTTTCAATTCCAACTAGCACTATCTTATGCTGTTTTAACCCATTTAACAAGACATCGAACACATGATATGATTTTTCCAGATTTTGCACCAATCATTGACTTAATGCAATACAAAATTCCTCCAACATTAAATGAGGGACAACAAAAAGAACTTCAAAAAATATTTAAAAATAATTTTGAAGTTTATCAAAGTTTGAAAGAACAATATCATATTAGAGAAGAAGATTTAGTTTACTTTACCTTATCTGGCAATATGTGTAACATATTAACAAATATGAATGGTTGGGATTTAAGACATATTTTAGAACTTAGAATGTGTAATAAAGCTCAGTGGGAAACAAGAGCAATGGCAAATGGAATGTATCAAGAAGTATCAAAACAAAAAGATGCTGAATTATTTAGTAGTGTTCTTGGACCAACTTGTGTTACGCAAAGAGTTTGTAATGAAGGCAAAGAATCTTGTGGACGCATTTTAAAATTGTTAGATCAAGACTAAAGAAGAAGTTTAAAACTTCTTTTTTCTTGTAAAAATTATCATTTCTATTTATAATGAAATTATAGATTATGAATTATTATCTATAATAAAAAATAGGAGGAAAGAAATGGAATTTAATGTAATGTCCATTTTAACTCTATTCATTGGAATTTTTATTGGTACACTCTTCATAACAATCCTAAATTATTTTAGAGGAGTAAACGCTGAAAAAAAAGCTGATAAATTTTTAGAAGAGGCAAAAAAAGAAGCTGAAAAGCAAAAAAGAGATCGCCTCTTAGAAATAAAAGAAGAGTCTTATAAATTAAAACAAGAATTAGATCGTGAAATAAAACAGAAAAAAGAAGAAGCTAAAGAAGCTGAATCACGTCTACTTCAAAGAGAAGCAAGTTTAGATAAAAGAGATGAAATGCTTCAAAAAAGAGATAGTATGTTAGAAGAAAAAGACTCAAACCTATTAGCAAAACAAAAAGAATTACAAGAAAAAGAAGTTAAGATGGATGAAATGTACAAAGAGGAAATAGCTCTTTTAGAATCAATTGCTAAATTCTCAAAAGAAAAAGCACATGACATGATCATGAAACGAGTAGAAAATGACATGGCAAAAGAAATAGCTGATTACTGCAAAGAAAAAGAAACAGAAGCTAAATTAGTTGCGCATGAAAGATCAAGACAAATTATTGTAGAAAGTATGGAACGCTACTCTGAAGATGTAGCAAGTGAGCAAACTGTTAGTACGATTACTCTTCCAAGTGATGACATGAAAGGTAGATTGATTGGTAGAGAAGGTAGAAATATTAGAACTATTGAGGCAGTAACAGGGGTAGATCTAATTATTGATGATACTCCAGAAGCAATTGTAATATCAAGTTTTGATCCATTAAGAAGAGAAATAGCTAAGATTACAATAGAAACGCTAATTAAAGATGGAAGAATTCATCCTGCAAGAATAGAAGAAGTATATGACAAAGTATCAAAAGACATCAATACTAAAATTACAGAAATTGGAAATGAAACAATTTATGAATTAGGTATTACAAGAATGGATCCTGAATTAATTAACTTGATAGGAAAATTACATTTTAGATCAAGTTATGGTCAAAATGCGTTACAACATTCAAAAGAAGTTGCATCACTTACTGGATTGATGGCTAGTGAACTTGGAGAAAACGTAATGTTAGCAAAACGAGCTGGACTATTACATGATATAGGAAAATCTATTGATTTTGAAATGGAAGGAAGTCATGTAGAAATTGGAATTGATATTGCTAAAAAATATCATGAAGATGAAATAGTAATTAATGCGATTGCATCTCATCATGGAGACCATGAAAAAAACTCAATTATCGCAGCATTAGTAGAGATTGCAGATACATTATCAGCAGCAAGACCAGGAGCAAGAAATGATTCATTAGATAATTACATTAAACGTTTAGAACAATTAGAAGCTATTGGAAATTCTTTTGAAGGTGTTGAAAAAACATTTGCTATGCAAGCTGGAAGAGAAGTTCGTGTTATGGTAAAACCAGAAGAGGTAGATGACTTAACTAGCTATAAAATAGCACGTGAAATGAAAGAAAAAGTGGAAAAAGAAATGCAATATCCTGGTACAATTAAAATTATAGTTATTCGTGAGTCTCGTGCACAAGAAGAAGCAAAATAAGCTTCTTTTTTCTATCCTTTTTTTTGATGTTCTAGTATAATGAAACTAAGAAACGAGGTAAATATGAAACTAGTATCTTGGAATGTAGCAGGATTTCGTTCGTGTTTAAAAAAAGGATTTTCTGACTTTTTTGAAGAGATAAATGCTGACATTTTTTGTATTCAAGAAGCAAAATTAACAATGGAAGAATTAGAATTTAAGCCAGTTGGTTATGAAATATATTTAAACTCAGCAAATAAAAAAGGTTATTCAGGAACTCTTATTTTTACAAAATTAAAACCAATAAATGTGAAATATGGTATGGGCATAGAAGAGCATGATCAGGAAGGAAGAATGATTACTTTAGAATTTGAAAAATTCTTTTTAATAAATGTTTATGTTCCAAATTCAAAAAGAGGATTACTTCGATTAGATTATCGTATGACTTGGGAAAATGATTTTTTAAATTATGTCAAAACATTAGAAAAAAATAAACCAGTAATATTTTGTGGAGATTTAAATGTTTGTCACAAAGAAATTGATATAGCAAATCCTAAAACAAATTTAAGAAGTGCAGGATTTACAATAGAAGAAAGAAATAAATTTACTATACTTTTAGATAATGGATTTATAGACACATATCGTTATCAAAATCCTGATAAAGTAGCTTATACTTGGTGGACATATTTTGCTCAAGCAAGAGCTCGCAACATTGGTTGGCGTCTTGATTACTTTGTGATATCAGAAAAGTTACTATTAAAATTGAAAGAGTCTGCTATTTATAGTGAAATAATGGGAAGTGACCACTGTCCAATAGGACTAGAAATGAATATATGAAATGAAAATAGAATATCAAAATAAAATTCATATATTAAAAAAATAAAAATTTTTAATTTGGTTTATGGATTAATAATGCAGAAAAGAAAATTAAAAAGAAAATACTAAAGTAAAAACATATTTTTATCAAAATCACTGATTTATTTTTTCTTGCTACTATATTTATTCCTTTTATTATCATTATAAATTATAATTCTGAATTCTGGATTAACGTTTTCGGAATCTCTTACGGTTTAATTATATTTCTTATTTTTAATTTTTTATTTAATATTATATTTTCTTCTAGAAAAAAATCAATAATATTACCAAAGAAACAATTACAGATTCACTAAAAAATGGAAAAATAGTTTCTAAAAACTGGAATGAAGTAGAATTAATGTATATAAATAATGAATTTATTATAATTATCTGTAATAAAAATGTTTCTTTCTATTATGAAAATAAAAATAAGTTATCGGAAACATTAATAGAATTTATTCATACAAATAACATAAATATCCCCGTAATTGAAAATAGAAAAAAGAAAAGCTTTTTGCTTTTGATATTAAAATATATTTTAATTTTTTTTCTTTTGTTTTGCGCGTTAGTATTCCTTGAAATAAAAAGAAATGAAGTATTAAATGAAGAACTAGATGAAATAAAATTTCATGAAATGTGATAAATGAAAATATAGAATCAGTTGGTGATAGCAGTAAACTAGAAAAAGTTGCTAAAGAATTTTTAAAACACTATTTTGAAAGAAAAGAAGAATATTTAAAAATAAATTCTTTAAATTTTTTTGAAAATTACAGTATCACAGATTTATTGTTACGAAAAAAGAAAATAGTAGAATATTAAGATCACTTATCGGAACATAAAGAAGAATCGTTAAAAAAATTGAAGAGACTAAATCTTTATTAAAAGAAGAAGAAATAAAAAAATATGCGAAAGAAAAAGAAATAGAAGATTGGAATATCGAAAAGTTTTTTCAAAAAATAATTTATGTTTTAGAAAATGATATAAATTATTCATGGGAAGAATAAAAAAATAAAATAAATGAAAAAACAAAATATTTAGAAAAATTATTATATCTTCTTATAAAAGAAGATGCTGATTGGATAATCGAAGAAGATTATCAAGAATATTTAGAAAATTTTAATTTATTTCATGATTTTCCTTTAAAAGATAATCATGAAGTAATATAAAAAGCTAGACTATAATTTTTAGTCTAGTTTTAGTTTTAATTTTCGCTTTCTCTTACTTCCATAATAACTGGTAATACAATGGGATGTCTTCCTGTAAGTTCACTAATAAATGGATGAAGTTCTAAAATAATTTGATTTTTTAAATCTGTATAATTATAAGATCCACTTTGTAAAGATTTATTTACAACTTCACTAACTTTTCGCTCAATTTGATTGATTAATTCTCCGTTTTCATTAACTAGAACAAATCCTCGTGTAGTTACATTAGGTTTAATCAATAACTTACGAGTAAGAGGGTTAATATTCAAAATAGTAAGTAAAATTCCATCTTTACTCATTAATTTACGATCTTTTAATACAACAGATCCTATATTTCCAATACGAGATCCATCGACATAAACATCTCCTGCTTGAACACTGTCTCCTCTTGTAATCCCATCGTTATTCAAATTCAAAACATCTCCATTTTGACAAATAAATACATGATCTTCTTTGATTCCACAATCACAAGCTAATTCTTTATGAGCCATTAACATACGATATTCTCCATGCATAGGCATAAAGTATTCTGGTTTTATTAAACGTAACATTAATTTAAGCTCATCACCCTTAGCATGACCAGATGTATGAATATCACTAAATTCTGTATTAGTAAATACTCTTACACCTTTTAAATAAAGCTTATTAATTACACGATTAATACTTGCAGCATTTCCTGGAATTGGTGAAGAAGAGAAGACTACTAAATCATCATTTAATAAAGAGATTTGTTTATGAACTCCATTAGCAATACGAGAAAGAGCAGCTAATGGCTCACCTTGACTTCCAGTACATAAAATACAAATTTCATTTCTTTTTAAATTTTTCGCTTTATTGGCATCAATAAAAATGCTACGATCAGTTAAAAGTCCATTACTTAAGGCAAGTTCTATACTTGTTTCCATACTTCTACCAAATACAACAATTTGGCGATTATACTTTTTACAAGTTTCAACAATATGTTTTACACGATAAATGTTAGATGCAAATGTCGCTAAAATAATTCTTCCATGATGTCTACCAATAATATCATTTAATGTTTCATCAACACAACTTTCACTTTTTGAAAATCCTTCTGATAAGGCATTTGTGCTATCACTTAATAATAACTTAACTCCTTGTTCTCCAATTCTTGCCATTTTATGAATATCTGCCATTGGACCAATTGGTGTCAAATCAAATTTAAAATCTCCTGTTTCAAAAATAATTCCATTTGGTGTATGAATCGCCATTGCATAACTATCTGGAATAGAGTGAGTCGTAGTAACAAATTCAATTTCAAAATGTTTAAATTTCAATACCGTTTCAGCATTATATACTTGTACATTTTCATATTTAATATTATTATCTACAAGTTTATTTTTAATCAAATGTGTTGCAATTCTAGGTGCATAAATAACTGGTATATCTACATTTTGTAATAAAAAAGCAATTCCTCCAATATGATCTTCATGACCATGGGTTATAATAAGTGCTTTAATGCGTTCCTTATTTTGTTTCAAATAAGTAACATCTTGAATAACATAATCAACACCCATTAATTCACTTTCTGGAAACATAACTCCAGCATCAATTATGATAAGTTCATCATTATGGGATACAACATACATATTTTTTCCCACTTCACCAAGGCCGCCTAAAGCAATAACGGACGTGGTACATCCTTTATTTTCCATAAAATCTTCCTTTCAAAATAAAAAAATATAAAGTTTTTTTGCGTGATAAAATTATAGCGCAATTTCTTTGTTTTGTAAAGGTTATATGCTATAATTACCAGTAGGTGAAGATTATGCAAAAAAATGGCTTTACATTAGTAGAATTATTGGCAGTAATTGGAATCATTGGTATTTTAGTAACAATTGCATCAGCATCAGTAGTAAGTTTATTAAATAAACAAAAAGAAACAATTGCAGCTGATACAGAAAAAAAATTAAAGGATGCAGCGATTGCTTATGTACAAGACAAAAGAATAAGATTATCTAGTTGTCCAACATCGTTTAATCCAGAAGAGCCAGGTAATAATAATGGCTGCTTTACTAAAATAACAGTATCTAAAATAATTGAATCAGGTTTGTTTGAAGATAATGCTGAAAATTGTGATCGAAATGCTGAAATAATTGTTTATAAAATGAAACAAGATAATTATAGTGAAAATTTAGCTTATGCCAAAGAAGGCATTTGTAAGTAGGGGGAAAAGTATGGGAATATTTGATAAATTAAAAAATATAATTAGCAAAAAAGAAAATATTATAAATAATGAAGAACAAAAAAAAGATATCATAAATGCACAAGAAGAATTAAAAACATATGAAAAAGGATTAGAAAAAACAAGAACAGAATTTATTTCTAAATTAAGTTTATTAGGTCATAAATACACCAAAGTAACAGAAAGCTACTACGAAGAGTTAGAAGACTTACTGATTATGGCAGATATAGGAGTTAATACTGTTTTAAAATTTATGACATCTTTACGAAAAAGAGTAAAAGAAGAAAATATTACAGATATTCTTTACTTACAAGAAGTTATCGTTGATGAATTATTTATAATTTATGTAAGTGGTGAATCATTATCTGATAAAATTAACTTTCAAGAAAATGGACCTACTATCATTTTAATGGTAGGAGTAAATGGTGTTGGTAAAACTACAACAATTGCAAAACTTGCTCACAAATATATTAAAATGGGAAAAAAAGTAATGATGATAGCTGCAGATACTTTTAGAGCTGGTGCTGTTCCCCAATTAGAACAATGGGCAAATAAAACAGGAGCTTTATTTTTTGGTGTTGAAAACACTGATCCATCCAGCGTAATTTTTGATGGACTAAAAAAAGCTCAAGAAGAGGGTGCAGAACTAGTTTTTATTGACACAGCAGGACGTCTTCAAAATAAAGTGAACTTAATGAAAGAATTAGAAAAAATGAATAAAGTGATTGGTAGTATTATTCCAAATGCTCCACATGAAACACTTTTAGTTATTGACGCTACTACTGGCCAAAATGGTATTATGCAAGCAAAATCATTTCAAGAAATTACAAATATTACAGGTATTGTATTAACAAAATTAGATGGAACTGCCAAAGGTGGTATTGTTTTAGCGATTAAAGAAGAAGTAAATATTCCAGTAAAATTTATTGGTCTTGGAGAAACAATGAATGATTTAGAAACTTTTGATATCGAAAATTATATTTATGGCTTATTTAAGGACATGATTAAATAATGGAAAAATTTATTTATTATACAAGATTATTTGATTGTTATAAAAAACTTTTAAATGAAAAAGAGTGTTCTACTTTTTCAATGTATTATGAAGATAATTTATCTATGCAAGAAATTGCCGATAATAAAGGTGTAAGTAAAAGTGCAATAGGTTCCTCTATTAAAAATACAGAAATGAAATTAACAACTTATGAAAAAGCTCTTCATTTAGAAGCAAGATTAGAAAAAATTAGGAAATTACTAACGAAAATAGAAGATGAAAAAATTCGCGAATCGTTAGAGCAAATTTTAAAATAAGGATGTGATAAAATGTTTGAATACATGGGAGATCGTTTAAGTAATGCAATAAAAAATATTCGTGGACTTGGACGGATAACAGAAGAAAATATAAGTGAAGCGATGCGAGAAATTAGAATGGCTTTACTAGAAGCAGATGTAAACTATCAAGTAGTAAAAGAATTCGTGGCAAATGTGAAAGAAAAAGCCCTTGGATTAGACGTAGGAAAAAGCTTAAAACCAGATGAATTATTTATTAAATTAGTAAAAGATGAATTAATTAACTTATTGGGAGAAGATACTTCTTCACTAGAAGTAAATAAACCAACTACAATAATTATGTTAGTGGGATTACAAGGAAGTGGAAAAACTACAACTTGTGGAAAAATTGCTAACATGGTAAGAAAAAAACATAAAAAAAATCCATTACTAGTTGCTTGTGATATTTATAGACCAGCAGCAATTGATCAATTAAAAGAAATTGGAGCTTCACTAAATATTCCAGTTTACACAGAAGGAAAAATTGCTCCAACGAAAATTGTTGAAAATGCTCTAAACTATGCAAAAGAAAATAATTTAGATTACATTATTATTGATACAGCAGGACGTCTCCATATTGATACATCTTTAATGCAAGAATTAAAAGATATTACTAATTTAGTTCATCCAGATGAAACTCTTTTAGTAATAGATGCCATGATGGGACAAGATGCCATTAATGTAATTAATGGATTTAATGAAACATTAACTCTTACTGGTACAATCTTAACCAAATTAGACGGAAATACAAAAGGTGGAGTAGCACTTTCAGTAAGACATTTAACAAATGTTCCAATTAAATTTGTTGGAGATAGTGAAAAGTTAGATGGATTAAGTGAATTTCATCCAACTAGAATGGCTCAACGAATTCTTGATATGGGAGATATTATGTCAATTGCTGAAAAAGTAGAAGGCATAATAAACGAAGAAGATGCTACCAAACAAGTAGAACGCATGAAAAAAGGAAACTACAATTTAGAGGATTTTCTTGCCAATTTAAAGCAAATAAAAAAATTAGGACCTCTTGAAAATATTATTAAAATGTTACCTGGTGCTCGTAAAATGGGATTAAATAACATTGATATCGATCCAAAACAAATGGCACATGTAGAAGCAATTATTTTATCTATGACCCCTTATGAAAGAAAACATCCCGATTGCTTAAAAGCATCAAGAAAAGTAAGAATTAGTAAAGGGTCTGGTCGTCCAGTTGAAGAAATAAATCGTTTGTTAAAACAATTTGAAGAAATGAAGAAAATGATGAAGATGATGAGTAGTGGAAATATGAAGCTTCCACCTCTTAAATAGTGAAATAACCTAAACAAGGTTATTTTTTTTACATACTATACATTAGAAAGGAGATTTTTTATGTTTGAAAATGATCGTTGCTGCAATAATGCAGTAAATATGGATGCTACTGCAAACTTTGATACTACAATGATGGGAGGAAATATGAATATGGATTTCAATATGAATGTAATGAATTCTATGCCTTATGGAAGCTGTCCAATGCCTAACTGCGCTCCAACAATGTGCCCACCAGTTTATGAATGTCCACAAGAAAGAGTTTGTCACAGAACAATTAATTATGAAGTACCTCATATGATTCCTTGTCATACTAGAATGATTAATCATCATGTATATCATCACAGTTATACTCCATGCTACTCATATTCAGAAGAAGATGAATACTCAAATGTTTATGGAAATCGTTGCTGCTAATTAAAAATCTCTTCGGAGATTTTTTTGATGAAAAAATTATTATAATGGATAATTTGTCTGTTCCTTTATTTTATGATAAAGTAATAAAAGGTGAAAGAAATGAACTTTATAAAAAAACAAGAAGAATATATTAAAAAAGTGCTATTAGAAAATAATTATGATGTAGAAAGTGTAGGGCTTATTCCCTCATCACGTCCAGATTTGGGAGAATATCAATTTAATGGTATGATGGCTCTTGCTAAAAAAAATAAAGAAAATCCTATTGCCTCAGCAAATAAAATAGCTGATATTTTAAAAACAAATGAAGAATATGAATCAGTAAGTGTAGCAGGACCTGGATTTATTAATATTACCTTTCAAAATAACGCTCTTTTAAATGAAGCAAACAGACTATTATCAAATGATAATTTAGTTACAAAAGAACCGTCTAAAAAAATTATAATTGACTATGGTGGACCAAATGTTGCCAAAATTTTACATGTAGGTCATTTAAGAAGTGCCAATATTGGAGAAGCTTTAAAGCGTTTAGCACGCAAATTAGGTCATGAAGTAATTGGAGATATTCATTTAGGTGATTATGGGCTTCAAATGGGTCTTGTAATGCTTGAAATTCAAACTCGTTATCCAAATTTATCTTGTTTTCAAAATGATTTCGAAGGAAATGAAGTATTAGATTTACCAATTACTAATGATGATTTAATTGATATTTATCCAATTGCTAGTGGAAAATCTAAAAATGATCAAGAATTTTTAGAAAAAGCAAGAGAGATTACTTATCTTTTTCAGAATAATCATAAAGGATATAAAGCTTTATGGCGCTCTATTATGAACATTTCTTTAGCTGATATGAAAGAGATTTATCAGAAATTAAATATTGAGTTTGATTTATGGAATGGGGAAAGTGATGCAGAAACTTTTATTCCAGAAATGTTAGAATATTTACGCAAGGAAAATGCAATTATACCAAGTGAAGGTGCTGAAGTTATTGAAGTAAAAGAAGAAAATGATAAATTAGAAATACCACCATTATTAATCATAAAAACAAATAAAACAGTATCTTATCAAACAACAGACTTAGCAACTCTTTGGGATCGAGCACACAATATGAATCCAGATGAAGTTTGGTATGTAGCGGATAAAAGACAGGAACTTCATTTTACTCAAATATTCCGTGCTGCACACAAAACTAAAATTGTAAAAGAAAATACAAAATTAGAATTTATTGGTTTTGGAACAATGAATGGCTTAGATGGTCGTCCATTTAAAACAAGAGATGGTGGGGTCATGTCATTACGAAACTTAATAAATGAGGTTGAAAAAGTAACTGATACAAAAATCATTCCATCTATTATGGGAGAAGAACGAAAAAAAGTTTCAGAAACGATTTCAGTAGGAACATTAAAATTTGCTGATTTATTATCTCATCGTGCAACAGATTACATTTTTGATTTAGAAAAATTTAGTGATGCAAATGGAAAAACTGGTCCATTTATTCTTTATTCAACCGTTCGTATGCGCTCATTACTAAAAAAAGCAGAAGAAGAAAAGATACAATATAATTTTGTAGAATTAAAAGACAAAACGGATAAAACAGTAATACTTCAAGTTTTACAATTGCAGAAAGTTTTAGAAAAATCATTACAAGAAAAATCTTTACATGAAATAACCGACTTTCTCTATAATTTAAATAATTGTTACAATAATTTTTATGGTATGAACCGTATCTTAACAGAAGAAAATGAAAATTTAAAACAAACTTGGATTGCTTTAACAAAATTAGTTTATGAAATAAACTTGCTTATTTTAGATATTTTAGCTATTAAAGTGCCAACAAGAATGTAATAATTCTTGTCAGAGTGTTGACAAAGGTCAATGCTCTTTTCTTTTAAAAAAAGTTGTTGTATAA
>CAJUNF010000018.1 GCA_910587775.1 uncultured Bacilli bacterium
ATGTACAGCTATTCCTTCTTGTGAATTTTTTCCATTTTCTAAATGAACTGGTTTTTTAAAGAAATGTTTTGTTGTTAAATATACGTTTAATAACAATGTTAATATTTTACTATGATAAATTTTTATCAATCTCTCATGATATTTTATAGCGTTTTTTACTTCTTCTAATGTTTTATACGCTGGAAATGGGTTTACTGAATCTCCACCGTTTGTAAGAATTTTTGGTCCCATAAAATCAAAATTTATTTTTTGATAAGTCTTTTCTATTTTTTTAATAAAATCATTTTGTGTCAAAACAATGTCATTATTTAATACAACTAAAAAATCGGGTTTATATTTTTTTATTGCATAAGAACATCCAATATTATTTCCTTTGGCAAATCCCACATTTTCTTGATTACAGATAATATCTTCGGTTTCTTCTTTTAATATTTTTTTTTCTTCTTTTGTTAATGTATGGTTGTCTACAACAATAATTGAATAATCTTCTTTTTGCTCTTTTATCGATTTAATACAATCTAAAGTATCTTGTATGTTTTTATAGTGTAAGATTACAAATGATGTCATGTTATACCTCTTCTGCAAAACCTTTTTCTAATTTTTTAAATAGACAATAACCTATGAATACAGTAAATATTGCTAATAAACTAATATAAATTAACGAGCTTATATTTGGCATTGTTTGATAGTAGAAAATATTACGATATGCATCAATCAAATGTGACAATGGATTTAAATAAAGAACCCATCTTATTGTTTTTGGAAACATATCTACTGTATATAAAATTGGAGTTGCGTAAAATAATAAATTAATGATAAATGCTACTAAATATTCAATATCTCTTATATAAACATTGATTGCACTTAGGATAAACAATAGTCCTAGACTAAATAAACTTTGGATTATTGCAATTAATGGAAGCCATAGTAGTTGAATACTAAAACCTATTCCACCAAATAATAAAAAGATTAAAATAATAATACATGAAATTAGAAAATTTACTAATCCTGCTGCAACAACACTTATTGGTAGTATTTCTCTTGGAAAGTAAACTTTTTTAATAATTCCACCATTAATCCAAATACAATTACATCCAGAATTTATAACAGTTGTAAAGAAATTCCAAGGAATAATAGCAACAATTAAGAAAATTAAATAATTATCAACATTTGTTCTCATAATGTATGGGAAAACTAGTGCATATACTAAAACCATTAATAAAGGATTAATAAAGGACCATAATACACCAAGAAAAGATCCTTTGTATTTTCCTCTTATTTCTTTTTGTACATTGGTTTTCAGTAATTCCCGATATTGATATAAATCATGAAATACTTTCATATTCTCACCCACGTTTCTTTAAATATTCATTAATAACTTCTTTTGGCTCTCCATCCATGGCAAGTACACCTTCATCGATCCAGATAGCACGATTACAAAGAGACTCAATATGACCTAGATCATGACTTACAATTACAATGGTTTTATCACTTTCTTTTAATTCTTCTAATTTATTAAAGCATTTTTCTTGAAAGTGTTGATCTCCTACTGCTAAGATTTCATCAATTAAGAGTATTTCAGCATCTACATTAATTGCTATGGAAAAAGCAAGGCGCATATACATTCCAGAGGAATACGTTCTAATCGGATTATCTATAAAGTCTCCTAATTCAGAAAATTCAATAATTTCGTTAATTCGATTATTAATTTCTTTTTTCGTTAAACCAAAAATAGCTGCATTAAAATAAATATTTTCACGGCCAGTGAAATCAGGATGGAACCCAGCTCCCAATTCTAATAAACTGGTTAATTTTCCATTGGTTACTATTTTTCCATTTGTTGGATAAATAATTTTAGTCATTAATTTTAGTAATGTTGATTTTCCCGATCCATTTATTCCAACTAATCCAACGGTTTCTCCTTTTTTTATTGTCACATTAATATTTTTTAAGGCAGTAAATATTTCACTTTTTTTGTTACGATTCCAAAATAACATATGTTCTTTAAAAGTACTTGCTTTATCGTAATAAATTTTAAATGACTTTGTTACATCAATTACTTCGATAGCATTTTTTTTATTTGTCTCTTTCATAAAACCTCCGTATTTCCTATTAGTAGTATAACAAAAGAAGAAAATAATATCAATTTTTGTGGCTTTTTTTACTCATTTTATCAAAAAAAGAATCTTTTACGATTCTCTTATTTTTCATTCAAATATTCTTCCACAATAAACCTAGGTCTTTTTTTCGTTTCCATGTATACTTTTCCAATATATTCTCCAATAATGCCAATAGCAAATAACTGAAGACCACCAAGAGCCCAAATGGATACGATTAAAGAAGTCCATCCTAGTATGACTGCACCTTTAAAATATCTTATTAGAGCATAAATTAAAATAATAATGCTACTTAGAAAAATGAATAATCCTAAAAATAAGATAAAACGAATAGGCTTGATACTAAATGAAGTAATTCCATCAAATGCAAAAGATAGCATCTTTTTTAACGGATATTTACTTTCTCCAGCAAAACGCTCTGCTCTTTCGTAAGTTACAGTAGTTGATTTATATCCGATTAAAGGTACCATACCTCTTAAAAATAAATTTACTTCTTTAAATTCTGCTAACCCATTTAAAGTTCGTTTACTCATTAAACGATAATCAGCATGGTTATAAACAATTTGTACTCCCATTTTTTCCATCATACGATAAAACATTAATGCAGAATTTCTTTTAAAAAAGGTATCCTTTTTTCTAGAACTTCTTACTCCATATACAATATCAAAACCGTTATAATATTCTTCTACAAACTGATCTATTACATCGATGTCATCTTGTAAATCAGCATCTAAACTAATTACCATATCTGCTTCTTCTTTTACAGTCATTAATCCTGCTAATAAGGCGTTTTGATGCCCTCTATTTCGTGATAAATTAATTCCAGAAAACAATTTATCTTTTTGATGGAATTCTTTAATTAAATTCCATGTATTATCTTTGCTACCATCATTTACAAAGACTATTTTTGAATCTTTAGAAATCTTTTTCTTTTTTATTAAGTCTTCCATTTTTATTTTTAATCGTTTACTAGTTTCTTTTAATACTGCTTCTTCATTATAGCAAGGTATTACTAAATATAATATTTCCATATACTCACTCTCTTTTTTTGATTATAGCATATTTTCTAAAATAACTTTCATTTAATATTTTCTTAGCTTATCTTTTATGATTTGAAATTACAGATTCTGTTTTTGTTTTTGCTAGAGCTTCATCTATTAATGTATAATCTACCTGTACTTTTTTTCTACTTTGTAAAGGCAATATTACATTGTCTAAAATTATTACTCCTTTTGTATCATGAATAATTTTATAATTATCACTTTTATAGATATTAGTACCCATAAATACTTTTTCATGTTTTTCATTTTTAAATAAAAGCATTTTTGATTTGTCTATGAAATCAATATTTCTACAAATCGAAATTACATCTGGTCTTGTTTGATATAATGATTTATCAAAAATTTCAAAACCATAAGTTTTCAATAAGTATAGTAAAAATGGTTTTCTTTGTTTTTCATTTACCCCAAGAAAATTATAACCATTATTTATACAAAGATCTATCCAACTAGCTACAAGAAATGATCCTATATTTAAATTACGAAACTCTTCCATTACTTTAAGACCAATAAAATAACTTGCTTTGGTTTTATAATCTAAGAAAAAATATAAATATCCTTGCAGAACTAATTCACCATTTATTTTTGAATAAACACGCAACACATATTTTGGGCGATTTGAAACATCCATTTTTGATTTTTTTAAATATAAGTCTTGATTAAAATCTCCAGAAAAAAAACCATCTTTATATAAAGTACTTTCCCCTTCATTTAATTGCTCTAGTTTTGCCATAAAAAATTCTCCTAATATTTTTTTATTATAACACTATTTTTGGTTATCATAAATTATCAAAAAAATTAGCCCATGGATCTTTTTTCTTTAAACGTTCTTTAATATTTTTAATAGTAATACTATCTGGTTTTATTTTATCTAATTCTTTCCAAGATATAGGACAGGAAATTGGTGCTTTTTTCTTAAGTCTTAAAGAGTAAGGACAAACACTAGTGGCACCAAACTTATTTCTAAAATAATCAATAAATATTTTATTTTTTCTGTTTTCTTTTCTTATATTTGTTGTATATTTATCTGGATAATTTAATATTAATACTTCTGTAATATCTTTGGCTATTTTTTCACATTCTTTAAAAGAAGACATTTGTAGTGGAACATAAATATGATATCCTTTTCCTCCACTTGTTTTTAAATATGATTTTAAGTTTAAATTGTCTAAAACTTTTTTTAAATCTTTTACACCTTCTCTTACCTTTTTTATAGATAATCCTTCATCTGGATCAAGATCAAAAACAAGGATATCTGGCTTTTTTAAATTTGTTACTTTTGATCCCCAAATATGGTATTCGTAACTATTCATTTGAACTTCTGATAATAAACCATTTTCGTTTTTGAAATAATAATAATTTGTGCTTTGTTCATGTTTGTTTTTTATTTTTTTCTTACCAAGATCCTTACTTTGATTATTTAAGTGTTTCATATAAAATTTTTCTATTCCATTTGGACTTCTTACTGTACTTATTAATCTATTTTCTAAAAATGGCATCATTCTTTTACTAATTAATTTGTAATATTCAAATATTTCTTGTTTACTTATTTTTTCTTTTTTAAAAATTATTTTTTCACCACTAGTTAAAGTAATATTTTTTATATCACTAATTTCATCCATAGTACGACCAGTTTTAATACTAGTGTTGAAATCTTTTATGTTTATTTTATTAACAAATTCATCTTTTTCTTTAATAATTAACCAATTATTTTTATCCATGTGTATTAAACTCCATGTTCCTTTTAATCTTTTTCCTTTTAGGATGAATTTTATGGGTCCTTTTTCAAAATCTACATTTTCATCTTCTGTTAAGCTCCAATACCCAAAATCAAAAAGCATAACTGTTCCTCCACCATATTCTCCTTTGGGGATAATTCCTTCAAAAGAGCCATAGCTAAGTGGATGATCTTCAACATGTATAGCAAGGCGTTTATCTTTGGTATCAAAAGATAAACCTTTTGGAATAGCAAAACTTACATAAACGCCTTTCCATTCTAAACGTAGGTCATAATGATCTTTTCTTGCGATGTGATGTTGTATCACAAATTTTAATTGTTTACTTTTTTTTCGCTTCTTTTTTCCGATTGGTTCAGGAGTATTTTTAAAATTTCTTTTACTATTATACTTTTTTAGATCTGGCAAAATTATTCTTCCTTTCTAAATTTCTTTTAAAACAGGATGCCTTAAGTGATTCTTTTTTGTTCTTTCTAAATAAGTCACATGACAAGAAATGGTAGGTTTTATATAGTATATTTCTTCTTCAAAGTTACAAAAATAGTTCTTTGTTTTAATACTTTCTAAAATCTTTTTATAAATATTGTTTTTAGGAGATATCTTTACTTTTCCAACAAAATAAAATTGATTATCAATCATTTCTCCTATTGCTAAAGATAATATTTCATTTTTCTTTTTCGAATACCCACCAATATAAAATTCATCTCTTTGAAGATTTTTAATTTTTATAAATTCACTTGTACGTTCGTTTATAAAATAATGGCCGTTTTTCTTTTTGGCTACGATTCCTTCTAAATTTATTTTTTTAACTTTTTGAAAGAATTCTACTCCATTGTTTTCAACAATTTTAGTTTTTACAAAGTATTCTTGATCTTTATATTTTTCTAAATATTTTTTTCTTTTTATTAACTCTAGTTTAGTTAAATCTTTTTTCTCATAAAGAATATCAAATGCCATATATATAATAGGTTCATTTATTGATAAAGTTTCTATTTTTTTCCTATTTTTTAGTCGTAATCTTTTTTGTATTTTTTCAAAAGAAGGTTTTTCTTTATCAAAGGCAACTATTTCTCCATCAAATATTGTATTGGTATGAACTAAATTTTTTATTTCTTGCAATTCAGGAAAAAGTTTAGTTAAATCTTTTCCATTTCTACTTTGAATTTTTACTTCCTTTGGACTTGCAAAAATAATGGCACGTATTCCATCAAACTTTAATTCAAAAATATAATCTAATGAGTTAAAAGGTTTCTTTATTTCTTTTAATAACATTGGTGTCCAGCTTCTGTTTTTCCAAATACAAGTCATTTCGATTTTAAACTCTTTTCTAACGCTTCCATTAAATCATTAATTTTCTTTTTATTTGATTTTCGTTTTCCTTTTATTTGTTTTCCATCTATTTTACTTTCAATGGCATTTTTTATATTATCTTGATATTCATCTTTATATTTATCTGGCTCAAATTTACCTTTTAAAGAAGTTACTAACTTTATAGCTAAATCTAATTCTTTTTCATTTATTTTTATGTTATTTTCATCTTTTTTTATATTTACTTCTTCTTCAAAATACAATGTTGTCAAAATAATATTTTGATTGTTAAATCTCAAAATACAATAGTAGAATTTATTTTTAAGAACAGTTTTTGCAAGTGCAACAAGATTGCACTTTTTTAAAGCTTCACAAAATAAAAAGTAGGCTTTTCCTTTTCCAACAGCATCTAAATCATAGCTTTTTTCAAAATAAATTGGATCTATTTCTTTTAAAGGAATAAATGAAATAATATCTATTTCTTTTTCTTGTTCTGGCTTAAGTTTATCTAATTCTTCTTTTTCAAAAACAATATATTTATCTGTTTCATATTCGTATCCTTTTATGATTTCTTGCTCTTTTATTTTTACTTTACATTTAGGACAATATTTTACATAGTTTATACGATGTCCACATTTCTCATGTAATTGGTTAAATGAGGTATCATTATTTCTGATAATGGGATTCATCGTAACTGGAATATTAACTAAAGCAAAATTAATGCTACTATGAATATTTGCCATTTTAATCACCTGTTTTTAGTATGAGTTTATTAATAAAAAAAATTCATAATGTTTTTATGAATCTTTTTGGCATACCTTATTCTATATTTTTGTTAAATTCTAAATCAAACCAACTTTTTTCCATGACCTCTAAATAGTCAAATGTTACTTCTTCTCCAATTTCTATATCTTTCTTTGCAACTAAATATGTTTCTTTATGATCTTTATCTTGATATATATTTCCATGTTCAGAATAATTTAAAAATCTTAAAGAGGTATCAAAATCTAATTTATATGTATTACTAATTTTATCTAAATAGCCATAATGGATAAATTCTTTTTGTTCTTCTATAGAAAGCTTATTAAATTCTTCTTTTGTTAATTCTAAGTCTAATGTTTTACTTGATTTAAAAACTACTGTTCCTTTTTTTATTTTTTCTTTTGTAAATACTCCCAAACCATTTATATTAGATGGAGCTATTTCATAATCAAACAATACCATACAAATAACCTTTCTTTCATATTATTTTAACATACAATGATACATTTTATAACTCTATATTATTTTCTAAATTAGGATTTTCTATTTTCTCATTTAGCACTAAACTAGTTGTTGTGATTAACATTGTTGCAATAGAACATGCATGTTTTAAAGAAGAGGCAACTACTTCATATGGATCTATTACATTTGTCATTTTATATGATTCTAACTGATTTGTTGAAACATTATATAAAAAATTAAAATCATTTTTTACTATTTGGTTTTTGATTGGATTTATTTCTAATCCTGCATTCCAAAGAATTTGTTCTAATGGTTTTTCTAAAGCTTTTTTCCAAATTAAACTGCCTATATTTTTCTCATTTAATTTATTAGAAATTTGAAAAAGAGAAATTCCTCCACCTAATACAGTACCGTTTTTTGAAGCTGATAAAGCACAAATAGCATCTTCAAGGCGCATTCTTTTTTCTCGACACTCTACTTTTGTTCTACCACTTAGGTGAATTTTTACAATGCCATTTGTAAACATAGCAATACGTTTTTTATAAAATTCTTTTTTATAATCTTCTTTTTCTTCTTTTAATCTTTTCTTTATTTGATTTATATATTTTTCTAATTTTTCATTTTTTTGAAAATCAATCCTTGTATATTCTTGACCGATCATTATATGAGAAATATTTCCTAGCTCTAAATAAATTTCACTTTCATTTTCAATGATTTTTGCACCAGTAATTGATGCTAAATCTTCTTTTATAGCAGTTGCATTCATTCCATATTCTTCTAGTTTTAATAAACAACATTTTAATTTTCCATCTATTACTAATGAAACTATAGATTCTGTAAGATACTCATCAAAATTCTCAGCAATAATAATGATAGGTTTTTGTTGTTCTATTACTTCATTAAGAATCCTACTTATTGATTCAATATTCGTTAGTTCTTTTTTTAAAATTAATAAATTAGCATTTTGATATTCTATTTTTGATTGATTTTGCAAAAAATAATTAGATGCTAATGTTGATGCAAAATAGTAACCAGTTAAGTGAGAACACTTCGTTATGTTTTCCTCATTTTCTTCAATCAAAATAGCTGATACATCAGAAACTATTTGAAACGCCTCATATGCTAAATCTCCTATATTTTTATCATTTGCTGAGATATGGGCAATATTTCTCAACATTTTTTTCGATGCTTTTTTCTTTAATTTAGCTAAATTATTTAATATTTCCTCTAGACATTTATCTAATTCTTGTTTTAAAAGTACAGGATGTATTCCGTGATTAATATATTCTAAACTATTTAAAAACAAACTTTCTAATAAAACTAATGTAGAGGTTGTTCCATCTCCTACTACTTCATTTGTTTTAATGGATGCTTCTTTTGCTATTTCTAGAATGGTACTAACCCCTTTTATATCACTTTCTATATTTTCGGCAATGGTTACTCCATCATTGGTAATATAAGGAGATACTTTAAAAGAATCTATCATTACATTATTCCCTTTAGGTCCTAATGTTTGTTTTACTGTACCGCAAAGAAGATTTATTGCTATTTTCATTTGTTCTTGTAATTCTTTACCTGTAATTACTTTTTTTATAATTCATCCCTCACTTCTGTAATGTATTTCCAATATTTTTTTGGCATAAAATTCATACGACAGCGCTCATTTTTTCGTTCTTTAATTCCAATTTTTTGATAAAATGTTTTCCATAAAGATTCAAATTCTTGTTCTTCAGAACTTTGATTTTTGGTATACAAATGAAAGTTTTCTTCTGGTATTAATATAAAGCTTTTTTTGTTATAGCAACTATAAATTTTTCTTCTTACATCTTTAATAATCCAATATTCTTGATTTAAACGTTTTTGAAAATGTATAGATAAATCAAAAATAATATTATTTTCTGGTTCCATTTCTGCATATAAAATGCGATTTTCTAATTCTTTAAATCTCAAAAACCCTTTCATTTTATGAATCTCATGAAATACATATTGTCCTACTTTTAGAACTTTTCTCACACACTTTAAATTTCTTTGATAGCCAATCCTATTACGATATTTTAAACCATTTTTTAAATAATAATACATAATAAGCTCTTTATGCTCTTCTTCTGATAAAAAAACATAATATAACAAACGAAAATTATAATATCCTAATCCTTCTATCAGTTTAGGAATTATTTGTTCTTCATTTGAAACATTAAGATTTATTATTTCTTCTAACAAATTAGGATTATATTGCTGATTCTTTATATTGTATGGAGTAATTTGATGTTTAAATAAATATGCTATAAGAGTTAATAAATTTAGAAAACTTCCATCATATAAATATACTAAATTCATTTAAATAACCTCAGTTGTTGATAACTTTTTTTCTCAGGCTCTTTTTCTTCTAATATTAGATTTGTTTCAATAAAATTCTTTTTAAAATAATGAGGATCTGTAAAATATTTACCATCACACAATATAAAATATTTTGCACGTTTTATTACCACTCCCATTCTTTTTAAATCTTCAAGTCTTAAAGTAAAATATTTGCGAGATGATATAATTCTCTTGGCACTTTTTACTCCTATTCCTGGGATTTTTAATAAATCAAAATAAGAGCACTTATTAATTTCTTTTGGAAATTCTTTTAAATTACGAAGAGCATAATCTGCTTTAGGATCTAATAAAATATTAAAATTAGGATGTTGTTCATTTAGTAAATCTTTTACTTTGTAATTGTAATAACGAAGTAGCCAATCTGCTTGATAAAGTCGATTTTCTCTTTTTAATGGTGGTTCTTTTAATTGTGGTAGTAAACGATCATTGTTTACAGGTACGTATGCTGAGTAAAAAACTCTTTTTAATTTAAATTGTTCATAAAGATTTGCACTTTTAGTTAATATATTAAAATCTGTTTCTTTTGTAGCACCAATAATCATTTGAGTACTTTGGCCAGCTGGAACATATTTTTTGCTATGATTTTCTTTTACATAATTCATAATTTCAGAAACTTTTTGGCTATTTTTATTGGGTGCTAATAACTTTAATCCTTCATTTGTTGGTAGCTCTATATTAGCACTTAAACGATCTACTAATTTTCCTAACTCTTTTAGTAGTTTCTCACTTGCACCAGGTATTGCTTTAGCATGGATATAGCCATAAAAGTGGTACTTATTTCGTAAAAGAGAAACTGTTTCAATCATTTTTTCCATTGTATAATCTGGATTTTTTATTATTCCTGAACTTAAAAATAATCCTTCGATATAATTTCTCCTATAAAAATTTATAGTAATTTTACATATTTCTTCGGGTGTAAAAATAGCTCTTGGAATATTATTGCTTTTTCGATTTAAGCAATATTTACAATCAAAAATACAACAATTCGTCATTAAAATTTTTAAAAGAGAAATGCATCTTCCATCACTTGCAAATGAGTGACATATACCTGAAATTGAAGTTGTGCCAAGTCCAGTTTTATTTTTTCTAGAACTTCCACTTGAAGAGCAAGAGGCATCATACTTTGCGCTATCTACTAAAATTTTTAATTTTTCTTGTAGTTCCATGGCATCACCTGAAATTATTATATCCATAATTTCGCGAACTATCAAACAAAAGTTTGTCTTTGAGGTTGGAAATTTTTTTAAGAAATGGTATAAATAATATTTTTTTAAATATATATTAATTATGAATAAATTATATTGCATTAAAAATCAAGAAGAATTTCAAGGTCAAAAATATCTTTTAAAAGCAAAAGATTATTTTGAAGGATGGTATTTTAAAATTGTAGGAAATAATGGATCGGTAGCAATTATTCCTGGCATAAATCTAAATAGTAAAAAGAAAAAAGCTTTTATCCAACTTATTATTAATGATCAATCTTATTATATTCACTTCGATATGAAGGATTTTAAAGTTCATTACCGACCTTTTCAAATACAGATTGGAAATAATTACTTTTCAGAAGAAAAAATTTCTCTTCAAATAGAAGATATTAGTAATGATCTTTATTTAACTGGAGAAATTCAATTTTCCCATCAACAAAGAATCAAAAAAAATTTCTATTACCCTAATATTATGGGGCCTTATTCTTATTTACCATTTATGGAGTGCAACCATGCCATTATAAATATTAAAAATACTACCCATGGATCTTTAACAGTTAATGAAGAAATATTAAATTTTGATTCAGGTATAGGATATATTGAAAAAGATTGGGGAACTTCTTTTCCAGAAAAATATATTTGGTGTCAAGGTAATAATTTTCAAACACAATCTGCTAGTTTTATGCTAGCAATTGCAACTGTACCATTATTCTTTTTCAAAATGAGAGGTCTTATTTGTATCTTAAATTATCAAAATAAGGAATATCGATTTGCAACTTACAATTTCGCTAAAATCAAAAAATTCAAAGCAAATGATAATGAAGTCAATATTACATTAAAAAAAGGAAAATATACTTTAACAATTAAATGTTTTTGTAATTCTTCTCAAAAATTAGTTGCTCCAGTATGCGGGAAAATGGAAAAAGAAATCTTAGAGAGTATAAGTGCATCTATGTCTGTTACTTTACGAAAAAAGGATCAAATTATATTCTCAGATACTTGTGAAAATTGTGGATTAGAAATCGTTAGTGAATAAACGCTAAAAAAACTTACAAGCATTAGTCTCTGTAAGTTTTTTTATGGAATTTTTTCTTTTTTTATTTTATTAATTTCATTTCAATATTATTATCCCTTATATAATTAGTTTTTTTCCCAAAAATATTAGTTAAAATATTTTTATTATAAAAGTCGTTTTCTTTTAGCATATCTATAAAGGAAGGAAAATCATATTCTGCAAAGAAGCAACATAAATTTAATATTTCTTTTTCATTTTTTTATATTGCCATCTTTAAACTTAAATATAAATACAAAATCTTTTCCTAAATATTCATTCCAATAACCTACCTCTAAATTTTCAATTATAAATGTTTCATAGAATTCTATCTTATCATTAGGAAATTTTATACCTAATCATCATCTATTTCTTCGATAATAAACCCATTAACCTTTAATTTTTTTATATTTTTAACACCCATTAAATAGCTATAATTCATTAATATTCTCCTTTAGGCTTTTTGTCAAGAGAAACTTTTCAAAGGATGGGAAAAATCAAGCTCCGGCATATCCATGATGCTGTTTGCTTGCAGGAAATTCAGCAATTTCGCCGCGTCCTTGAGGCTATAGATGGATTGGGAAACGCTCAATTTCCCCTCCTGCGCTGTCTGGGCGGTTTTGGCAGGAGCAAGGCTAATGTTTTGAAATTGTCTGATGGATGATGGTGGAAAAATGGAGCTATTGTGGTAAACTGGATATGTCTATACAGAAAGGAGGGGCGAAAAAATGCTCATAGCAAAATTTCAAACTTGCGGTGTTGCTGACGAAATATCAAGAATTGAAAGTCAATACACTATCAAATTCCCAGAGCAATATAAGGATTTTCTTTTGCGCTATAATGGGGGGGGGCTACACGCCTAGAACAGAGTTCAAGGCAAAAGGGATTTCGTCAGATGTTAGAGGCTTTTATGGAGTTGGTGCAGTTGGCTTGTCGGTAAGTCAAGAAATGATTTCATCATGGATATACCAAAAACTATTCCCGATTGCCTGTGACACTTTTGGAAATTACATTCTTCTTTGCATAACTGGCGCTGAATATGGAAATATCTTTTTCTGCGACCACGAAAAGGGAATGAACCTTTCGTTGATTGCAAAGGATTTTCCATCATTTGTTCGTGCCTGCAAAAGTGATAAAATACCAGAAGCGGCATTACGCTCCATTGAGGAACGAAAAGCCGCTTTGATTGAAAGAGGGCGAGGCCATATTATTACTCCAGCCCTCATTGAGATGTGGCAAAAAGAGCTTGATAAATACAGCAATATGCAGCAGGAGGAAGTAACTTTCTCACGTCTTGATTGATACTTCTCCGCAATCCCGTTATCCCTGTATCTTTATTATGATACTAACAGTTTTATCAACGATTGATATAGGATATTTTAGTAATATAAAACTCACACCTAGTGTGAGTGCTTTTTTAAATGGAGCAAGTGAGGGTTTTCAATCCATATAAAAAAATCTAGAAAGGATCATTTTGACTTATTCAAGTAAAGAATTTAGAAAAAGAAATTATTTTACTTTATATGATGAAAACGACAATTTAATCTGTTATTTCAATAATTACGATGAACTAAAAAAAACATATAAACGTGCTTTAAGGAACATTGTAATTGAATTTAAAAAAACAAAAGATTTTATCAAAATAACAATAAATCAAAAAGAATATAAACTATATACTTTTTGTGATTAGAAAGGAATTAAAAAAATGGAAAATAAAGAAACAAAAATTGAATATTTAAGAGACATTTTTTTATCATTAATAGGTGTATTAATTGTAGGAATTATTTGCCTAACAGTTCAAAATTGTAAAAAAATAACATCAGAAGAAAGAATACAAGTTAAAACAAATGAAGAAATAAAAATGTTAGAATCAAGACTGGAATCAAAAGAAAAAGAAATACAAAAAGAAATTAATCGTTATAAAACTTTAAAAGAAGATTATTGTACTAACCCAACTAACACGAATTATAAAGAACTATGTAAATACTATTAATGAAGGTAAGAAAAAATGAAAACAATTGATTTAATTATAATGATAACTATTAATTTTATTTTATGGCCAACTACAATTTATCTTTTTAGATCTTTATTTTTACCACCTAAAAACTTAACTTGTAAAGAAATTGAAAAAATATTATCAGAAAGGAAAAAAATAAAATGAAATATCTCTACGAATATAAATATAAAAATGGTTGCAAAATTGGTGGACATAATTTAGAAGAAATGCAAACATATAAAGAAATTATTATTTTAAAAGGTACAGATACATTTCCAAATGATGATTATGAACAACACTATTGGGTTACCAAATTAAATATGAACAAAATAGAATATCTAAAAATAGAACCTATACAAAAAGACGATGATTAAATCGTCTTTTTATTATTGCTTTTTTTTATCCCTAAAAAAGATAAAAACCACTTAACCCTATTTGATAGAATAATTACTTTAAATTTTTAATTCCATTCTTTGTTATAATTTTTTTTAAAATCGAGAAATACGGTGAGGTTCCGTATTTCCTTAACGATTTTTACCAAAAAAATAATACAAATCATTGCATAAAAAACTTAAGTTGTAATCTATAAAGAAAATAACAAACCCCTTTTTTTCACAAGAGAAAATGAAAAAAAAGCAACGTGATCTTTTATTCCACGTTACTTGCAATTCGTTCCCATTTTCGCTCCGAACTAGTTGTTCTTAAAAAGAACTAGAAAGGAAAATCAAAAATGTTACAAACAAACGAAACGTTAAGTATCACTTTACTCGATTACTTGTATCAAACATTTAATCTTGTATCTACTTATAAAAATGGATACTTAACTCTTACTAAAGAAGAAGACTAGTTCTTCTTTCTTTTTAAACTTACCATATTATAGCAAAAATGTCCACTATGAATTGACAAGCACTTTCACGGCATAAATCTAAGTGTTATCTTTCAATTCCTTGTCCATGCGCATTTCTGAATTATAATAGTCATTTTCTATGTGATATTTTTTCGCACTAATCTTTGCATTATGATTATCCACTAACTTACAAAAATACATCATGTTTCTTCGAAAAGCGTCCCAATAATTGATTTTCTGTACATATTTACCCAAGACACCTAGATCTATATAATCTTCCGCGTCATCAATAAATTCTTGTATAGAAATGACCTTATCAACTTCTTCTATTTCATTTAAAACTAACTTTTCGAATTTTCTTTTTAAATCATCGTCATTTGATTCCACATCTTTTATTTCATATTGATATTTATCATCACGACCAAAATGAACTAAATACTTAAGTGCTCCATTAAAACTTTTCTTTATTGGTTCTATCATATGTTCATCAACACTTATTTTCTTTGCTAATGCTGATATAGTACAAGCCGTTTTTAATTTTAATACAAAATGATAATGGGGTTTCTTATATTCTCCCTCATCAGTTAAATCTTGATCGTGTCTTATCCATATTGCACTCTTTAAATCTGTTAAAGCACTAAACTGATCTTTGAACCTCTCATCGTCTTCATAAATAACTAGATCGTAACAATAATTACGCTTTTTATTAATCTTACTCTCTTTTTCTTCTACATTTGTTTCTACAGTATTACTAACTTCTTTTTGTTTCTTCTTGCTCATGCAATATTCTCCATTCCTTTTTTAGATTTTTAATATACACACTCACAATTCTTTACTAACATTTTATACTTACAACATTTCATCAATCATTTTGATTATTTTAAAACAATCTTCTTTATTTATTGAAAAATTATTTTCCAAAATTAATCTTTCAGATATAAACTGTTTTATCAAATATAGTCGTTGTCTATATAAACTTTGATCCAAATTCTGATTTAATATCATAATATAAGCAGTCGTATAATTAACTCCAAGATTATCAGCAAACTCCTTAACTCTGTCAACGAGTTTTTTAGGAAGATTAACATTGACTCTTATCGATTCATAATTATTCTTCTTTTTCATCTTTCTTTAATTCTCCATTCTTATCCAAATACTGTTGTCTTGGACAACTCCAATCTTTACAACTAGAACAACGTCCTTTATTCTTCCTACAATAAATATGATGAATTATTTCAAAGAAAGCATTTTCTATTAAAAAACCATTAAGAAAGTAAAAATATAAATTTAATCATCATTAACCTCAGAATATTCAACCATAATCATCATGCCTCTACCAGTTCCAATATACTTTAGATCATACTCTATATTATGATTTCTTAATTCTCCTAAAAAATCTTCTAAATCATTTCCTACTTGTTCATCAATAGAACCCCAACCTATACGATATTCAAAAAATGTTACTTCTTTCATTTAATACTTTTCCTTTCAATTACATAAATTACATATTTTACTTTTTATGTAATCTATGTTAAATATTCTTTATTTTATAAAATTACATAAATTACATAGAAATTACATTATAGACGTAGCCCGTATGTAATTTCTATAACCTCTTCGATCATAGAATTTCTCTAAAATTCCTAGATTTTAAGCGTCTTACAGACGCTTTACGTGTCAATTAACCAAAGAAAGAGAATTCAAAAGAATTTCTTTCTTTGAAAGACAACATTATTCTGTACGCTCGAATTCAAAGTCAAGAGCAAGCGTTGTGTCTTCGACACTCTTGACTTCTTCTTGCGTACTTTCTTCTACAGTATTAAGGTTCTCTAAACTATTAGAGATTTCTTCCTTAAATTCTTCTAAAACGTTATTAACGCTTCCTTCCGCGTCGCGCAAAGCGCTCACGCTCGGAATCGCTACCTGTATTCCTAGTCTACTTGCCCTTTTTTCTTGTTCTTTTCTTTTTATTTGTTTTTGTACTTCTTCCTGATGATCTTTTTCATCAAGTTTAAAAGTTCTACTTACTTCTTCCAATGACATATAACTATCCTTGAATTCTTTTTCTTCAATATAATTCTCTTGATCTACCAAACAACGCATGTATTTTGTGTTATATGATTTATAAATTCTCTTATAGCGAAATGGTAGCGATATTCTTTTCTTAAACTTATATTGTACATCTTCTTTTTTTACTTTTACACTCTTTGAATAATCTTCATCTTTATAAAAAATGTTATATCGAAAAAATCCAAGACCTAAAATTGGTATTTTTACAAAACGTACAATCTCATAAAATTCACATATTAATTGACGTACTTGTTTCACGATTCTAGACGGATCTTGTGACAAAACATAAATATTATTAATCCCAAAATGCCTATGAAGTTGAAATGTTGTTCTAGCTCGACTTGGAAATTCTTTAAAATCTACAGAGTCACAATAAAGTTGGAATTCATCAAGAACAATATCACTATCCATTTTCCACTTACGATATTCACAAAGATCATATAATGACGTTTGATTACTATAATGCTTAGAATTTAACTTAATCGGATAATTACTATATACATTATTTGCATATTGAAATTTTCGAAATATTCTTTTTATAAATCGATTTTCTTTCTTTGCTTTTTTCTTCATTAAATACGTTGAAAACAGTGTTTTTCCCGTACCAGGTAATCCATGTATTCCTACTACTGACATAACTCGTCAATCTCCTCATCAGATAAATTTTCAAATACATTCGTATACATCGTTAAAAATTCTACTAACAACTCTTGTTTACAATAAATTTCTTTTAATCTCTTTTCTAAAAATAACATTTTAACAAAACTATATACTGCAATAAATATATAAAAAATTAAAACTACTGCTATTCTAAATTCAATTGTCATAATCATATATTGAAAGTTGTTTAAAATTACTTTCCAACTCTCTTATCCTACTTTCTAATCGTTTAATTTCACGTGTCAATACCTTATTATCTTTCTTTAAAATTTCAATTCTTTTCACTAACATTCGATTTTCGCTTTCATACATCATTTTTACACTTTTTAATTTCTCTATTTCTTCATTTTTCATATTACAAAACTTAATATCCAATTCCAAACCTTCATGCACGCTCGAAGTAAAATAATCACGCATAATATTAAAAACACACAATATAAGATATTAAACAATACAGTCACTATCAATTGCTGATACTGTGTAAAATTTTCAAAAGTCACATTCGGAAACATCGCTTTTATATCGTTATACTGAAAGAACAAATACACTTTACTACTAGACGTATCTATTGACTGTTTCTCAGTACCCCAAAACGGTGATCGATAATAAATTTTCAGCACATTCTGCGTTTCGTCTTCACTTAAAACAATCGAATAATTATTCTCTACTAACTTATATAAATCTGTTTCATAACTCATATATTCTTTAATCTCTGTTCCTGATAGCGCTGTTCTAAATTCAGTTTTACTCGAATCTAAAATATCATCAAAATAATACTCAACTTTATATGCAACTGTCGTTGGTTCTTTTACTTCATAATCTCCAAACATCAAATTACAATAAGTGTAGATCGGATCTTGATATCCAAATGAACTAAAATCATAATACTTCTTTAAATCATCAGAAACACTTTGAAATTTATATCGATAATAGTTTTTTGACATATCTATATCTTTTGAATACTTAATTGGTTTATTACTCCATACAAGACCAGATATTCCTGTCCACTTTAAACTCTGAAAAACATAATTAGCATTAAAATACATACTAACAGTAGCTGACAAAGAATTTATTTCTATATCATTATTTTCATTCAAAAATTTAAAACTATAAAAAGTACTATATCCAGATGTTTTTTCTTCAAAAAAACTAAAATCACTTGTATCAAATTTAAAAACTTCACTATCTTCTAACGCAACATTATGAATATAAAAATAATTATTTATACCATTCGTTACTAAAAAAACTAAATATGTTTTCTCAGAATCATATCTTTGTTCAATCTTTTTCGTAAAATATTCTTTAAACTGATTATATGACGAATTCGTAAAAGGAATTTTTTCTTTCATATTAGAATACAAATCAAAACTTAAAGTTTTTTCTATTTCACTTGCAAATACATTCATATAAATTGCAAAAAAGGTAATAATTACTACAATGATATATGCAAATGTCTTTTTACTCATTTCCATTCACTTCTTTCCCCTTTTCTACAACTGAATGATATGTTCTCGTATGTCTTGCACCGCTATATTTTGCATGTCTTGCTCCATTTCGAAGCGCTCTTATTTCTCGATTTTCTTGTATTCGATCTCTTCGATTCTCATTTCTTCCCATTCCTATGCGTCCTAATCCTGAACCACTCTCAGAAGGTACAAACAATCTTAAAAACGAAAGTAACATAAATATAATTGAAAACCCCGCAATCAAACTAAATACACTTACTTGATATCCAAAAAACTCAAACGTAAACGATGATCCAAACTCGTACATTCTTTTTATCTGTTGAAACAAAAATGTCATTACTTGAGTCACTTAAATCACTTCCTTACGAGCATTATCGGAAACAAGATAAATGCTAAGCAAACACTAATTAACATCAAACCTAATACAAAAGTTGCTAGTGAATACAAAAATGTCATCGATGGTGGTAATTCACCCATGATCGTAACAACAATTTCATATAACGTCATTGTCATCTTTGACCACTTCCAAACATACCTTTTAAAAAATCATTCTTCTTTAATTCACTAACTTTTTTCTTTAATTGATACAATAATGTAAAAATTACTACATCTAACACTAATAAATTAATTAATATAATTGCCATCATTTTTACCACCACACTTTCTACAAAATAATCTTAATGATCATCGCAATTATTCCCATCGTAAATCCAGCATAAAGAAGTTGTACCAGCTCGGACGGTAAATTACTTAAAAAACTACTGATTGAACTTGCTATTCCACTTACACTACCTACAAAGTTTTTAAATCCATTTAGAACCGTTCCAGCACCAAAATCAAATGAATTATTACCGTTATCGCCTGAATTTGATCCACCGTTATTATCTTCTATTTCTTTATTACCATTTATTGCTATTTGATACTGTTGTTGAAATCTAGATGGACTGTATGTATATGTACCATTTTCATTTTCAAATGTTACATTTGAACTATCCGCTATTCCTCGCTCCATGTATGAATAACAATTTGGGTCATAATACACTACACTCGAATATTTTGTATTCTCTCTAAAGAACATAATTGTTGTATCTAACAAATCTGTTCTTTCATAAAGAATTTTTGGATCAATCATATATGAAGTAAACGACTTACTAACTTTAAAAACCGCATCTTTTACATGATCTAGAGATGTCTCAGATAGCGAAAACAAAGAACTATAAAATATTACATCTTTATATGTAGAATAATAATAAATATTTGTATCACCATTACTACCTTTATTCGTAAGATAATGAAGTTTTGTCGGATCATCTATTGTAAAACTTTTATATCCGGCCGGTATCGTAAACTCTTGCTCCATAAATAGAAGACTTCCGATACTTTTGAACGTTGTGTCACTTTTTGAGTAAAATGAATTCTTCTTATAATAATCTAGATCAAAATTAGCTTGAAAATCATAATATGTTAAACCAGAACCAGGTGCTAACAAAAGTCCCATATCTGTCCATTGAATATACTTTAAATAATCCGACCATTTGAACGTATCAAATGATAAAATTGCACGATCTTGATTTACTGTTACTATATTGATTTTATCGTAATCTGTTTCTATTCTTACAGATCGATCTACAGTAAAATAAAAATGCGATAGTATATTCGTTAAATCTTTTTCACCCCAAAAGCCTAAAGCACCAATTTTTTCTCGGATTTTTGGAGCATTCAAGCTAGTACTAACAAATTCTTGTTCTACACTTTTTAAATTCATTTCACTATCAAACTCAAGAATATAACCATATCCAACTTGCAATTGATAACTATTTTCTACTAAACCTAAACTTATTTTATAAAGCGGTAACAAAACAATTGAATACTCACTTGTTCCCATATTTTTCGTTATATAAACAGTATTAGGCTGATGTGAATAAAAATCGTTTGGCCAATTTTCAATATTTTGCTTTGCTATTTCTATTAAATAATCTAATATATTATAACCATGCTCCATTAAAAATTTCGATAGTGGTGTTTGATTATTAAATTCATGAAAAATATTAAAATAATCCGTTTCACCTAAATTGATCTCAGCATTTAAATCTTTCGCATTAACTTGTTTTATTCCAAATAACAACATAAACGTCATTAACATACTTAAAACTATTTTTTTCATTTCTTTTTGTGTACTTATGCATTAATAAAGAAAAAGAAAGAACAAAATAGAACAACTGAATTAACTGACATTCTTTTTTTTTATTCTTTCCCCTCTTTTTTTATCATTTCTAAGTTATTAGAAACTTAAAATTGATTTTACAAAACGTACTAGTACGAACATAATACTAATCGCAATACCTACGAATGCGATTGGATGCTCTTCAATCAAAGTAAAGATTGCACCCGCATCAGCAATTAACTTAGTAATGATAGTACTTAAATTAGTTAATAAAGTACTTAATGCACTTGCTTCCACACTACTCACCTACCTCTTTTTATTCTTTTTTTTATTCCTTTAAAAAGGAAATTTATAAAAAATAGGTAGGTATTTTTTAATATTTTTAGTTGACGTTCCAAGCTTTCCCACAAACGTCTGTTGTTACTGCTTATTCCTCACCACTGAGGACAGAAAGGAAGCTGTAACAAGTTTTCTACTATCCTACCATAGCAAGCTAAAGTTCTTACTACTCGGATATTTCTACATCAGCAATTTTTGAAAATGCTAATTTAAATTGATTATCACCAGACGCTTTTAGTTCAAGTTCTACATCAATAACTTTTCCCAAATACGGTTTTAACAGTTCATATTGTTCAACTGTAGCTTTCACTTTTTGAATATCATATCCCATTCTTGTATCTGTTGTCTTTCCAGGAACGGCAATATAACAATTTGCATATCCATACATTTTACCGTCATCAGCGGTAAATGTTCCTTTACTTATATTTAATATAAGTGCTTTTGCTTTGATTTCACTATTCATAATTTTCTTCACTCGCTTTCTTATCAATTTCATTGATTAGTGAATTTACTTTATAAAGAACTGTTTGACATGCACTTTCGGTTGTCCATGTATCATCAAAATCTTTACATCCACGATGTGAATTAGGATTTCGTTCAATTTCATAGATCATAAAATGCTCCAATTGTTCTTTAAAATTTAATAAATCTACTGATTTGATTTTTTCCATATTTTTTTCATATCCTTTCATAACCTAGTTATAACATCGAAAAATTTTATACGTGCAAAATCAACAAAATTTTAATTATTAACTAACAAAAAAAAGAAACTTTATAAAAAATTTCTTCTTTTTAAAACTGCCATTTTTTCCCCTAATTCCAGTCAAGTATTGCGCTACGCCGTCTTATTTCATTCGCTACTTGACTTAAGAAAAATATTTCACTTTTTTTAAATTCATGATAAGATTTTTTTATAGTTAGGAGGTATGATGATTTGACAAATATAGATATATATATATAATACTCACTTGAGGTGAGGAAAAATGCTTTTTGAGGAAGCATATGAAAACTACAAAATATATGCTATGAAACGGCATAAAAAACAAAGTTTTAATGTACTGGTATACAATTTTAATGCTAATATTTTAAATTATTTTAAAGGTTACAAATTAAATGATATAAAAATTAATGATGTATTAAAATGGCAAGATTTCATTATTAGTAAATCATTTTGTAATAATCATAATAAAAATCTTTATGCAATGTTAAAATCATTTTTTTCATATTGTCATTTTAAATATAATTTTGACGATAGTTTCTTTTTTGAAGTTTGCACTTTCAAACCTAATTATGAAAATAAAAAAAGTGATTTTTATACTTTAGAAGAATTTAAACATTTTATAAAATATGTAGATAATGAAATTTACAAACAATTTTTTAATTTAATGTTTTTTACTGGAACAAGACCAGGAGAAGCCATGGCTTTAAAATTTAATGATATTCAAGATAATTATCTAATAATAAATAAAACAATCGATGAACATGGAAAACGCGAAATAGGAACTCCTAAATCAATTTCATCTTATAGAAAAATTTTACTGGATAAAAAACTAAAAAAAGATTTATTAAATTTAAAAAAATTATATACCAACTGTACATTTGATGATTTTATATTCGGAGGAAAAAAGCCTTTATCTCCAACAACAATAAATAGACATAAAATAAAAGCATGTAATAAAGCAAATATGAGATCCATAACGCTACATCAATTTAGACATAGTCATGCAAGTTTTTTACTAAAAAACGGTATAGATATACACGTTATAAGTAAAAGATTAGGACATAGTAACCCTAGCATTACTTTAGATGTATATACACATGCTGATGAAAACGAAGAAAAAAGAGTTTTAAAAACTCTTAATCAAAAACGACTTAATTTTAGTGTACTGGTATACATTTTTAAAATTAAATCTATATTAAAACATTTTTCAATGTTTTAAACAAAAATGGAGCAAGTGAGGGTAGTCGAAACCCCGTCTCAACCTTGGCAAGGTTGCATTCTAGCCGTTGAACCACACCTGCATTGCAAAATTAATATAACAAAAATAGGTTACAATTGCAAGTCTTTTTCTGTCATAATATTATGGAATATATATGGATATTCTTCTCTATTTACAACTTTAGAATCAGGATTTTTTAAGAATTTTTGAATTTGTGGAATTGAGTAGAATTTAGCATCTATTACTTCCTGATCTATAAATTTTAAATTGTTTGGATTAATATTTTGCTTCAGTAAAAAGATATCTGCTAGTTCTTTATTTTGGGGATTTTTATTTCTTTTTATGGTCATTAAAAATTGTAAATCATTAGGATTAATTATTAGCCCTAATTCTTCTTTTAATTCCCTTATTGCTGCCTCTTCTTTTGTTTCTAAAGAATGAACATGTCCAGCAGATGAAATATCCCAACATCCTGGATGATTTTTTAATTTATCACTTCTTTTTTGTAATAATATTTCTTTTGCATCATTATAAATCCAAGTATGAATCACTCGATGATAATCTCCACTTTCATGAATTTCTTCTCTTGTCTTTACAATTCCTTTTGGATTTCCAAATTGATCTAATACATCAATATACTCTTTCATATAATCATCCTCATTAAAAGTATATGATATATTTTTTATTTGTTGATTAATTATTAATTTTCCTTACGATTTTAAAATCTAAATTTTCTATACTTTGATATATTTGATCTACTTCTTCTTCAATTTTCTCTGTATCAATATTTTTTTCTGCTAATGTATTTAAAATATCTTCAATTCCTTTTTGATAATCTCTTTTATTCTGTTTATTTATGTCATGCCAATTAATATTTTTAAAATTCTTTGTTATATCTTTATCATAAGTTATTTTATTATTGACTAACCATACAGCAATGATTGGATAACCAGGATATCCTTGCCAAAATGTAGCATTATCATTTGAAGTAATTTCATTTTCATTCCAAATTACAGTATACTGTTTTTCATAATTTGAAGATGTTATTATAGCTTTATTTTCTTCTAACTTAATTCGCTCATCTGCTAAAACGCTAAATGCTTCATATATTTTTGCAATTGGAGGCATTTTTTTCATATGATCACCAAACTCATTATAACAAATTTAAAATTCTTTTTTATATTTTTGTACTAAAGTATTTAAATCCATCATTTTTTTATCTAGTTCTTGAATAACTTGGGCATAATCATACATTTGATTTTTTACTTCTTCTGGAATAACTTGTTGAAATTTATAAGAAATCTTATGATCCAAGGTTGCCCAGAAATCCATTGCAACTGTTCTAATTTGAATTTCACATTCTATGTATTCTACATGCTCTTGTAAATATATTGGTACTAATACTTGAAGATGATAACTCATATATCCAGTATCTTTAGGATTTCTAATATAATCTTCTCTTTCTTTTACAATAATATTTTTGCAATGAGATAATAAAAAAACCATATCATATACGTCTGAGAGAAAAGAACAAACAATTCTTATTCCAACAACATCTTTTACATATCGAACCAAATTATCAGCAGTGATATTTTTTTGATGACGTTTTAATTTTTCTAACATACTTTCATTTGATTTAATTCTGCCTTTTATATGTTCTACAGGATTGTATCCTTGTTTAAAAGCAAAATCTTCGATCATGATATTTATTTGAGTTTCTAACATCTTTTTAGCATAATTACATTTTTCCATGTATTCATTTATTTTTATTCTTTCTTCTTTGTTAATATCATCTATCATAATTTACCCCTTTAACAAAAAAAGAAGCTTTAAACTTCTTTGATAATTCGTTAATATTAACACCAAAACTCATAAATGTCAAATTATGGTAATATTCTTTTTAAATATTTTAAATACGCATTTGGGATAGAATACTTTTTTTCTAATTCCTCTTTACTAGTCCATAATAAATCAATATTATCTTTATTCTGACATTTTATTAAATAACCTTTCATGTGCCACTCTATGTGTGAAAAAATATGTTTAGCATTTCCTAAATCTTCTATATGTTGGTAAGCTATTTTTTTCTCTTCTAACCACTTTTTTAGATCGTGTTCACTTACATAGTTAGGCATATTATAAAATTCATACATAGACGCTAATAGTCCTTTTGCGGGTCTTTTTTGGATCGCAAATAATCCATTACATTCTAAAATAAGTATTGTTTTTTCTTCTATTTTACGTTTGGTTTCCTTTTTCTTAACAGGATAAATTTGCATAGTTTTATTTTTATAACTTTTGCAATAGAAAGATATTGGGCACTTTTCGCACAATGGTGATCCATTTGGTAGACAAATAAGTGCGCCAAGTTCCATTAAACTTTCTGTAAAGTCTCTTGTATTTTCTGGCATTATCTTTTGTAATTTTTCAAAATAATCTGTCTTTACTTTAGCATTTAAAATATCTCTATCATCTTCATGAAGTCTTGTCATAACTCTTAATACATTTCCATCAATTGCTGGAGTTTTTAATTGATATGCAATTGATCCAATCGATCCTGCTGCATAAGGTCCAATTCCAGGAAGTTTCATTAATTCTGTGTAATCACGAGGAAGTTCTTTTTGATTATTTTGAATTAATAGCTCAGCACATTTTTTTAGATTTTTAGCACGACTATAATATCCCAACCCTTCCCATAATTTTAATAATTCATCTTCTTTTACTTTGGCAAGATCTTCAAGGGTTGGTAAAGAAATTAAAAATCTTTTATAATATTCCTTGACTGCTTCTACTCTTGTTTGCTGAAGCATTATTTCAGAAATCCATATTTTATAAGAATCATTTGTATGCCGCCAAGGTAGGTCTCTTTTTTCTTTTTGAAACCAATTTACTAGCGGCTTTGTTATTTCTTGTAGATTACTTTTCATCATCATCACTTCAATAGTGTATCATTTTTCTTTACTTTTGGTAAATTTTTATTAAAATAGTGTTAAGGGTGGTAGGTTTATGGAAAAACAACAAAAGAACAATATTATGATTATGAGTAGAGGTGTTTCTAAAGACAATGCTTATGAAGCTTATAAAAAACAACAACGAAAATATCCTAATTGCAATGTAAATTTTTATGCAAATGGAATATTTTATAATGAAGACAATTATGATGAATTAAAATTTTTAACAGATAGTACATTTTATCATTACTTTGTTGAGTTAAGAATTGTTAATAAATCTCCAAGTGATGCAAAAAAGTTTTGGTGTTTGCAGCAATCTGAACATGTAGTTCAAGATGATAATCAAATTACTGTGGAACAACTTAAAGAAATCTTAAATTGTGTAGATCATTTAAATGATGCTTTATTTTTACTTAAGCAATTTTGTTTAACTAAATTTCAACAAGGATACACTGTTCCTGAACTTAATGAAATGCTTGCAATTATTAAACAAAGATTTTATTTAACATCAAAAGTTCCTGCAAACAGTTTCAATAAATTACAACGAAAAAAAGCTAACTAATAGCTTTTTTGTTTGGAGTAAAAAGATGTATTTAGAATGAGGATACTCTAAAAATCTCTATGATCTTTTATTAGTGTTTGCTAATTTTTTAAATAATGAAAAATCCTATCATATAAAACATCATAAGTTTTATATGTAACCTACACATCACTTTTATTTTAAATTATCATAATATTCTCTTAAACCTAAATACTTATTATTCCATAATTTTAATTTTCCATTAAGCGAGTAAGAATATATTATTGTATTATTTTTTATAGTGTCTGTATCTTCAATTGTGTAATCTTCTTTCATATGCATTACTTTATCATATAAGAATAATGCTGGTCTATTTTCATAATATGTTGTTTCTAGCCTAAATGCCTCAAACTTATTTAAATCCTTACAATATTTTATTGTATCCAGTAACACTTTTTTACCATAGCATTTTTTTCTTTTTTTTCACTTCTTTATTGTAATAATATTTCATTCTTTTCATTTATAATTGCAACTACAATAGCTCTATGCCACAACCCTCTTTTATGGATATCGTTTCTTGGTAAAACTTCACCCGTTAGTACTCTATCTTCATTAAATACATCAATTAATTCAGTAATCATATTAATTCCTGCATTTAATTACATATATTGTTTACGATAATATACGATGGCGTTTACTAAATTGACATAAATCAATTTTATTTATATAAATATTTTATCATAAATTTAAATATATTAAAACTCGAACTCATAAAATAATTTAAAAGTTCGAGTTTATTATCAATCTGGTGCGTTTACTGATGGGGTTTTGCACTCATCAGCAAAAAAATAAG
>CAJUNF010000019.1 GCA_910587775.1 uncultured Bacilli bacterium
ATACATTTTGGCAATTTGTTTTACTGTTTCTGTTTTGCCAACTCCTGTAGGTCCAAGCAATAAAAATGAAAGTGGTCTTTTTCCTAATTTTCTTTGTTTTAATGTTGTTATAATTTCTTCTATTGCTTTATCTTGGCCATATATATTATCCTTTAAATGTTTTTCAATTTTCTCTATTCGTAAATTTCTTTCTTCCATTAAAGGAATTTTTGTTTTCTGTTCAATTACTTTTAGGATGTCTTGTTTTATAATTCGAATATTTTTAGATTCTTTTGTCATAGAACTATTTTTTAATTTATTTTCTTCTTTTGTTAATAAAAGATCTTTTTCAAAATTGCCACAACGAATCAATTGTTCTTTTTTCGGTCCTATTAATTCTAATTTTTTTTGTAAATTTGGAATTTTTTTTCTTTTTTTATTTTTTACATGAGCACAAACAGAATCTAATAATTCTAATGATTTATCTGGATTTTGATGATTAAATATATATTCCTCTCCTAGGGTTATTATATCTATAATATTTTGATTTGTTATTTTTACATGATGATGATTTTCGTATTCTTTTTTTACTTTAGATAGTATTTCATATGTCTCTTCTTTATTTGGTTCTTCTAAATGTATTACTTCAAATCGTCGTTCTAAAGCTTTATCTTTTTCTATAAATTTATAAAATTCTTCAGTAGTTGTTGCTCCAATACATTTAAGTTCTCCTCTTGCTAAATAGGGCTTTAATATATCGCTTGCATTAATTGCGCCTTCAGCACCACCAGCGTTTACCATAGAATGTATTTCATCAATAAATAAAATAATATTTTGATTTGCTATCATTTCTCGAATTAGTTTTGTAAGACGTTCTTCAAATTCTCCACGGTATTTTGTTCCTGCTACTAAAGATCCCATTTCAAGCATAATTATTTCTTTATTCTCTAATTCACTTGGAACTTCGCCTTTTTTGATACGTCGTGCTAATTCTTCTACCAAGGCAGATTTTCCTACACCGGCTTTTCCAACAAGCATAGGATTATTCTTTTTCTTTCTTAGTAATGTTTCAATCATCATTTCTAATTCGGTTTCTCTTCCTACTACGATTTCATCCATATTTACAATATCATTTAAAACAATTCCTATTTTGTAAATTTCTAAATTTTCTCGAATTGCATTAAAACCATTTTTTCTTTTTAAAGAATCATATAACTCATCCAAATCAATATTCATACCCATCATAATTCGAATGGCAATTCCTTCTCCTTCTTCTAGCATGGCAGAAAAAAGATGCTCTATAGTTACAACACCATTATTATTTTCCTCTGCATCTTCTAAAGAAATTTCTAATATTCTTTTTAATAATGGAGTATATAAAACTAAATCTTGAAATTTACTTGCTGATCCTAAAATACTTGTTAATTCTTGTTTGAATTTATGATAAGTCAATCCAATACCTTTTAATTTTTTGGATAAGTCTGACTCCGTTTTTAAAATTGCTAATAATAAATGTTCGCTACCTACATAGGGATGACGTAATTCTTCTCTTTCTTTTTCTGCACTTTCTAATAATGTTGCTACTTCAAAGCCAAAATTGTGAAACATATCAAAAATCCTCCTTCTACATTCTATGAAAATTATGAATAGATAGAAGAAATTTTATTCAAAAGAAATTGTCTTTTTTTGTAAAAAAAAAATTACTTAAAAAAGTAATTTCTTATAAGTATGTTAGAAGTGCAAAAATGACTAATAAACATATTAACATTCCAACAAAGAATTTCCAAATGTAACTGAACCACTTTTTGTATGAAATATTACAGTAAGATAATCCTAACATTAAGACAACACTTGTTGGTGCTATCATGCTAACTAAACCATTAATACTTGTATAGATAACATATGCAATATTGAAAGAGTCTCCTTCATAAGTAGTTAATAGACCACCTAATGCATATCCTGTATAACCAAAGTCAGAATGGAATAGTGTAGCAATACCAGCAGATAAAGTTGATAGGAATGGATTGAAAACTTTTCCAACAAACCAATTAACAATTGTAGGAACTATTGGACTCCAATACATAAATATAAAAATAATATAAATTAGTACCATAAGTCCTACAGGTTTTAAAAGTTTTTTTACTCCATCACTGAATCCTTCAATTAAATCATCAAAGTTAACGCGATAAATGAATGCTAATATTGCAAGAATAATTCCCATAACTGCTAGAATGTGATAAAGTTGCCAAACACCAAATGCAGCGGCATTATTTCCTAATAGATAAGAAATAATCGTATATTCTTTAATTGCTAAGCTAGTTAACCATGTATGGAACTCTGTGAAAATTGAAATTCCAAAGCTTGTTTCCCAATCAATGAATCCTAAAACAATTGTGATTAATAATACAATTAGTCCAACTGCTATAGGCCATGTTTTTACATTTTTCTTTTTTGATTCTTCTACTACAAACATTTCATTTTGCTCTTCTAAAGATTTTTTAGAAGATAGTGTTTTTTTCGCATATGTAATGTTGAAGAAATTAAATAGAATTAATGCAAGTAAAAGGATACCAGCACGAACCATGATTTCTACATCAATTGTTACAGTACTATACATTTTTAAATAATATACAAAACTTGTAAGTCCTTCTGTACCATAAGTTGCTCCTAAAACACCTATTAAAATAGAACCAAATGTAGTAGCAAATGCTGTAATGTTATCCAATTTCATTTTGTGTAATACATTAATGATAAATGGTATAAATACTACAATCGCAAAAACATTTGTAGTAATTGAAGTGAATACTGCAATCATTAATGAAATAATTACGATAAATGGAATTTCGTGTCCTTTCATTTTGGTTGCAAATTTCTCTACTAATTTTTTATATCCATCTAATTTAGTAAGAATACCATAAAATGCTCCAATAAATAGAAGATATAATATTTGTTGTAAGAAGAAACTTACACTTGTCATTCCACCTAGGAATAAGTCTGCGATACCTGTTCTTTCTAAACCTCCTGTTACAGATCCTCCTTGATATACACCACTTGGTATAATCCATGTAAGGACTAAAACAAATAAAATTGCAAATAGTGTAATCTTTACAAGATCATGTTTTTCAAAAAACTTTTTCATTCTTTACCTCCTCCATACAAATTATAGCAATAATCAATTATAAATTAAAGTAATTTGTATCTTTTTTTTATGAAACATTTGTGAAAAATTGGCAATTTTGCACGAAAAAAGATCAATTTTTTGATCTTTTTTTGTAATTATTTAGTCTTCGTTTATAGGACGCATTAATGGAAATAAAATTACGTCTTTTATATTATCGCTATTTGTTAATAACTGAATTAAGCGATCTATACCTATTCCCCAACCACTAATTGGAGGCATTCCATATTCCATTGCTTCAATATAATCATAATCCATTGGCATTGCTTCTTCATCGCCATTTGCTTTTAATTTAGCTTGTTGTTCTAAACGTCTTTCTTGTTCTTGTGGATCAACTAATTCTGAATAAGCGTTTATGATTTCTGCTCCATTTATTACTAATTGGAAGCGATCAACAACATTTGGATTTTCGTCATTTGCTCTTGCTAATGGAGATAAATCTGTTGGATGCTTAATTAAGAAAATAGGATTAATGATATGAGGTCTTGCAACCTTTTTATATAATTGATCTACTAAATTTCCATATCCTAGATTTTCTAAAGGTGTTTCAGATTCAATTACTAGTTTTTCTTCTTTTATTTTGTTTAATAATGTTTCTTTTGTATTATAAATATCAATATCGATATTAATATAGCGAAGTATTAGATCTCTAAATGATACAATTTCCCATTCGCCACTTAAATCAACCATTTTATCTCCTACTTGAATTTCTAATGTATGGAAAATTTTCTCAATTACAGTTTGTAACATACCTTTTAAAAATTTCATATTATCTTCATAATTTAGGTATGCACCATATCCTTCCATCATTGTAAAATCTTGTAAGTGCGTTTGATCTATTCCTTCATTACGGAAACATCTTGCTATTTCAAAAACTTTCGTGAATCCTCCAACAATAGCTCTTTTTAAATATGTCTCTGGAGCTATTCTTAGATATAAATCTATATCTAATGCATTATGATGGGTAATAAATGGTTTTGCTAATGCACCACTAGCTTTATTATTTAAAATAGGAGTTTCTATTTCGATATATCCATTATCATCTAAAAAATTTCTTATTTCACGAATTAACTTTGAACGTAATAGAAATAATTTTTTAGAATCTTCATTGGTAATTAAATCAACATAACGATTTCGATAAATCGTTTCAATGTCTTCTAACCCATGAAATTTTTCTGGTAGTGGTTTTAAAGCTTTTCCTAAAAACTCAAAGGAATTGGCACGAATTGTTTTTTCTCCAGTATGAGTAGTAAATACTTCCCCTTCTACTCCAATAAAATCTCCTAAATCAAAGTTTTCTTTAAAGAAAGTATATTTTTCCTCTCCTACACAATCAATTTTTATTGATATTTGAATACGTCCTTTAATGTCTCCAATTGTTAGAAAAGCCATTTTTCCCATTTTGCGCATTAAAATAATTCTTCCTGCTACACGTACTCCTGTTTCTCCATCTTCTAAATTTGAAGCTTCACATATTTCATAATTTATTTCAAATTTCTCAGGATATGGATTTGGAATATTTTGTAATTTTTCACGACGTACTAGTTCTTGTTCTGTAAAATTTCTCATTTTCTTTTCTCCTTCTTTCATAAAAAAACAGGAATGTCCTAAAGGACGAATTCCTGCAAAATCCGCGGTACCACCTTATTTCATGTTTCCATGCTCTTTTCTCTGTAACGTAGATTATACGATAACGCTCTAATATCTTTTTTTACAATATTGGATCTCGTAAGTTTCACCAACCCTTACGTCTCTAAATAGATTTACAATATGCTACTTTTTATTTTCATCGCGTTTTATAAAGTTAATATACTAATTTTTATAATAATTGTCAATAGAGCTTATTATTTAATAACATTGATACTTTCTAATAAAAATTAAAACAGGAAACTAGTCCTGCTCTTTATCTATTTCTAAGTTGTTATAAACACTTTTCCATTTTTCTTCATCCCAGATTTCAATTTGCAAATCCTTTGCTTTTTCAGCTTTACTTCCTGGTTTTTCCCCTACTATAACAACATTTGTTTTTCCACTTACAGAATTACTTGGAAATCCGCCATAATTTTCAATCGTTGCTTCAATTTCTTCACGGCTCATAAAAGATATGGTTCCTGTTACTACGAAACGCTTGCCACTTATATTTTCATTAAATTTTTCTTCTGGCCCTAAATACTTCGTATTTAATCCTAATTCTTTTAGAGTGTTTATAAGTTCTATGTTATCACCATTTTCAAAAAAGTCATGAATATTCTTAGCTAAAATACTGCCAATATCTTTCATTTTTCTTAACTCTTCTTCACTTTGCGTTGCAATATTATCCAATGTTTTATATTTTTTTGATAGCACTAATGCAGTTTTATCTCCGATTCCTTCTATACCAAGGCCAAAAATTAATTTTTCTAAACTATTTTGTTTACTATTTTCAATTGCATTCAAAAGATTATCAATACTTTTTTTACCATAACCTTCTAATTCTTGTAAATCTTTTTGATGCTTTTCTAAGTGATAAATATCAGGAATGCTTTTGATAAATCCTAAGTTAAAAAAATCTTCCATAATTTTTTCACCTAAACCATCAATGTTCATTGCTTTTCGTTCACAAAAGTGAATTAATCCTTCAATCTTTCTTGCAGGACATTTATTATTCATACAATAATGATCTACTTGGCCAGCTTTTTTTTCTAATACAGAACCACAAATCGGACAATTTGAAATCATTTGGAATTTTAATTCGTTTCCTACTCTTCTTTCTTTCTTTGCTTCTACTACTTCTGGAATTACATCTCCAGCTTTTCTTATAGAAACAATATCTCCAATTTTTAAATCTTTTTCTTTTACATAATCTTCGTTGTGAAGAGTTGCTCTTTTAATTGTTGAACCCATTACAATTACAGGCTCTAATACAGCATTTGGTGTAATTCTTCCTGTTCTTCCAACTGTAAAAATAATATCTGTTAGTTTTGTTAAGACTTCTTCAGCTGGAAATTTATAGGCAATAGCCCACTTTGGATGTTTCGCTGTATACCCAAGTGCACTTTGTACTTCTAAATCGTTTACTTTAATTACTACACCATCAATATCATATGGTAAGTATGATCGTTTTTCCTGAAATTCTTCAATAAATTTTAAAATTCCATCGATATCTTTTACTAAGCGATTATTAGGATTTACTTTAAAACCTAAAGATTTCATAAATTCTAAAGCTTCATAATGAGTTTTTATGCCATAATCTTCAGGATTTGGTAAGTGGTAAATCCATGAATCCAATTTTCTTTCGGCTGCAATTTTTGAATCTAATTGGCGAATAGATCCTGCAGCAGCATTTCGACAATTTTGGAGTAAGGGTAAGTTTTTTTCTGAACGATCACGGTTAAGGGAAGCTAATGTTTCACGTCCCATAAAAATTTCTCCACGAACTTCGATATCAGTTTTTTCTTTTAAAGATAATGGGATTGTACGAATCGTTTTAACATTGTGGGTAATATCTTCTCCAATTACTCCATCTCCTCTTGTTGCTCCTGTGATTAGTTTTCCATCTTCATAATGAAAGGATCCGCTTAAACCATCTATTTTTAATTCACAAACATATTCTACATGAAAGCCACTTTTTTTAATACGATCATCAAAGGCACGAATTTCTTCTTCATTAAAAACATCTGGTAGAGAAAGCATTGGTATACGATGCTTTATTTTTTTAAATTTATCTATTACTTCTCCCCCAACACGTTTTGTTGGAGATGTTGGACTAGCAAGTTCTGGATATTCGTTTTCTAAGTTTTCTAATTCTCTTATATATTTATCAAATTCTTGATCGGTTAATGAAGGATTTGATAATGTGTAATATTCATAGTTTGCTTGATTAATAATATTTGTTAATTCTTCAATTCTCTTCTTTGCTTCTGTATTCATTTTAACCTTTCTACTCACTACTGCCAAAGAGATATTGGGTATTCTCCCAATTCTTTTAATTGTTTAATTTTTTCCTTTACTTCTTCTAAGTCTTCTTTATATGTCATACCAAGCCATAAGCCATTTGAGGTACAATATTTTAAATTTATTTTTTTCTCTTTTAAATAAATTTCTAAAAATTCTGATAGTAAGCTTTCTGCTGTATCTAACGAATCTGAATTTGTATTTAAAAAATCTAAAAAATATTCTTCTAAATCATCCATTATTTCTTTTTGAAAACCAAACATGTTCATTGAAACAGGATGATTCGGCTCTATTTCAAATTCTTTTGTTCCATCTAAGGGTTTTGCAATTACTTTATTTTCTTCATACCCTACACTACATTCTACTATTTTTTCAACGTTATCTTCTTTTAGATAAAGAACACCTCGTTTTACAAATCCATATTTACTGTCTACTTTATTAAATGGGTATGGTATAGATAACTGATCTTTATTATTTTCTTTTAAAAATTTGGCTACAATTTCGTAAGATTCAAAACCGTAAAAATCATCTGCATTAATTACTGCAAAAGGCCCATTTACCATAGACTTTGCTGCTAAAACTGCATGAACTGTACCCCATGGCTTTACTCTTTTTTCTGGAATTGTTATGTGAGATGGAACATCTTCAATTTTTTGAAAAGCATACTCTACTTTAATTTTACTTTCTAAACGTTTTCCTATTGTCTTTTTAAAAACATTAAAGTTTTCTTCTTTAATAATAAAAATTATTTTTTTAAATCCAGCTTTTATTGCGTCATAGATAGAGTAATCAATTAAAAAGTTACCATCTTCATCAACTGGTGTAATTTGTTTTAATCCTCCAAAACGTGATCCCATTCCTGCAGCCATCACAATTAGTGTTAATTCATTCAATTTTTTTCCTCTTTTCTTATTCTTGATTTATTATTTTGAATATTAAATTCTAGTTCTTCTAATAGATCTATTACATGATGATTTTTGGATGAAGCAATTATACTTCCAGTATCAATGTTCATAAGTACTGCACATATCATTAAGTATTCTTCTTTTTTTATATAACAACGAATATTTGGATTCATTAAATATTTTCTTAAATTTGGAAATTTATTTTCTGAAATCACATTTATGTTTATTGTAGTTTTTTCTTCATTTACTGTATTTAAAGAATATAATGCAGATGCAACTTTTTGATTTTCTTTTTTTGCAGTTACACAATAATTTTCTAGTAAAAAATACTCTAATGCTAGGGCATTTAATGCTGTTAAATCATCAGAAGAGAACATCAAATTAATTGGTTCTCGATAAAGTATACTTTTAATCGATAACTTTTTTAAATTTCCCCAAAACTCTTCTTTTAATGATCCAACAAAATCTAGTGCTTTACCATTTCTTTGAATTACAGCATGTAAAGATTTTTCACCTTCTGATATAACTGTTTCAAATGGTTGATGTAACATAAATGGATAAATGTATTTAATCCATGAAACTAAAATATTGAAACATTCTGTTTTTGTTTTTGAATAAACTGAAATAAAAGGTATATTTCTTTTTTCCAAAGAAATTTTCCATCTATTTTTTTCTTTCGTAATTTTCATTTCATAATTTTCTGCCGCTTCTAAAGCGTTAAAAATCTCTTTTTTATACTCATTATTTTTCATTATTTTTTCTGATACTGTTTCCATAAAATCCCCCTAAAGAACCTTTTTTAAGCTCTTATGATTTTTCATTAATTTTCGAACTCCAAAATTTTTGGCAAATGCTATTGTAACAATGGTTTTATCAACACCTATTACTACACCACGCCCATAAGTTACATGATTTACAACATCACCATTTTGATATTCCACTTCATTTTCTGTATACATTTCATTTTTGTTGATTACTTTTTCTTCTTTGATACTATTATTTGACATTTCCATTAACTCTGAATCAATTTCTTCAATAAATCTACTTGGTGGATTTGAAGAATCTTTTCCATAAAGCATTCTTCTTTTCGCGTTGGTTAAATATAGTATTTTTCTAGCACGTGTAATACCAACGTACATGAGTCTACGCTCTTCTTCAATACCATCACGTTCCATTAAAGCATTGGCATGAGGAAATATTCCCTCTTCCATACCAACTAAGAAGACAACATCAAATTCTAGTCCTTTTGCACTATGGATTGTCATAAGTGTTACTACATCATCAAAATCTTTGTGTTCGCTAATATCTGCAATTAAGCTTATTTCTTCTAAAAAATCTCCTAAATTTACACTGCCAGTTGTTTCTTCAAAGGTTGCTGTAATACTTTTAAACTCCATTAAGTTATCAAGTCTTAATTCACTTTCTAGGGATGGATCATGTTCTAATTCTTCTCTCATTCCAGATTTATCTAATATGTCATCAATTAATTCAGTTAAAGACAAGGATTCACTATCTTTTTGTAATTGTAAGATTAAATTTTTAAATTCTAATTCTTTTCCTTTTTCAATAGCATCAAACATACTAATATTTTTCTCGGTAGCAATCGCTTCTATACTAGCAATGGTACTAGCTCCAATTTTTCTTTTTGGTACGTTTATTACTCTTCTTAAAGATATTTCATCATGAGGATTTAAAATTAATCTTAAATAACAAATTAAATCTTTAATTTCTTTTCTACTATAGAAATAATAGCTTCCAACCACTTTATAAGGAATATTTGATTTTAAGAATTGTTCTTCTACAATACGAGCTTGGGCATTAGTTCGATAAAATATAGCAATATCTTTTTTTTGAATTCCATTTGCTAATAATTCTTTTATTTGCTCTATTACTAATGTTATTTCATGTTTTTCATCATAACTACGTAAATATTTTAATTTTACTCCTACCCCATTATTACTTTTTAAATTTTTATCTTTTCGCTCTTTATTATTTTTAATTACAGAATTTGCGGCATCCAAAATCATTTTTGTACTTCTGTAATTTTCTTCTAATGGTATAACTTTTGTATTATGATAATCTTTTTCAAAATTTAGAATATTTCTAAAGTTTGCTCCACGAAACATATAAATTGATTGATCTGGATCTCCTACTGCAAAAATATTTTGATACTTACTTGCTAGTAATTTGGACATTTTGTATTGTACTTCATTTGTGTCTTGATATTCATCAATTAATATATATTTAAATTTATTTTGGTAATGTTCTAATACTTCTTTATTGTGAATAAATAATTCTACTGGCAAAGTTAGTAGGTCATCAAAGTCAACAGAGTTATTCGCTTTTAAACGCTTTTTATATTCCATATAGACTTCAGCAGCTATTTTTTCTGCATCACTGGTCATATATTTTTCAATATCACTTGCATTTAACATTTCATTTTTAATAAAACTAATTCGATTTCTAATATAACTTGGAGCACATTCTTTAGAATCGATTCCTTTTTCTTTTAAAATTTTCTTGATAATCATTAAAACGTCATCACTATCAATAATAGTAAAATTACGATCAAGGCCAAGGTGCAAATAGTTTTCTCTTATAATACGAAGCCCAAAAGAATGGAATGTCCCAACAAAAGCATTGTTATTTGGTACTAATATATTTAAACGATCACGCATTTCTTTTGCAGCTTTGTTAGTAAAAGTGATAGCGAGAATTTCATAAGGGCTTACCCCACTATTAATTAAATGAGCTATTCTTGTTGTTAACACTTTTGTTTTTCCAGATCCTGCTCCTGCTATTACTAGACAAGGGCCACTCACATGTAATACTGCTTCTTTTTGAGCAGCATTTAATTTATCTAAATAATCCATTTAAGCACCTACTTCTAGTTCATTATATCAAAATTCTAATATGAAAAAAAGAACCGTTTTTTGGTTCTTTATAAATATTCAATAATTGCTACATTTTTATCTAACTTATCGACTAAGTCTTCACGATCATATTTATTAAATATTCCCATAAAGTTACTATTATCTAATAAAAATAAATCATAATATTCTAAGAATATTTCTCGATAGTTTTTTACACCTAAGTCCATTAAATATTTTAAATTTGTAGAAACTAATTTTTTAGCTTTTTTCATAGCATCAATCATTACAGATGATGCATTTTTATCTAAATATTCTAGTTGATCTTTGGTAAAATCAAATTTTGTTAAAAATTTCATATTACATACCTCCCAACATATCAGCTTCTAAACTACTTCCATTTTCCGTAATTTCTCTTTCGCGTAAATCTCTTACAAGTTCTTGTGGATTAGCACGATAGTTCTCTAGTTTAGCTTTATTTTCCTTTAAAACGGTTTCAATATGTCTTAAATCAAATTCTAATACTCTAAGTCCACAATAATTATATACAGAAATTCCTTCTTTTTTTAAAAGATTTAATTTTTCTTCTAATGTATTATCAAAGATAATTGGCATCATGTTTAATTGATTTTTTAATCCTCTAGACATTTCTCCGTTATTGGCTACTAAAGTTTCGTTCATTAATTTTCTAATATTCATGACGCACCTCCTTAATATGCCATTAATGGTACTTCTTTTAAATCTAGACCATTATTTTTTATTTCATTCATTCTATTTTTTAAAGCATCTTTTGTATATTTTTCTAGTACAGTAGGATTTAAATATAAATCGATTAATTCTTTTCCACTATTTACTAATAATTCTATTTTTTCTTCTAATTCGCCATCATACATAAGAGTAATATGTCCATTAAAAATATCTAATCCAAGTCCTTTTTTATTTATTAGTTCAATATTTTGTTCTACTGTATTTACGTCAAAATTTGCAAGTAATTCATCAATTTCTTTTGGATTAAAATCTAAATAATCGATCCCTGCTTTTTTAAGAGTTTCAATCATTTCTTCTTTTGGATCATAAGTATTTATTTCTTCTTTGATTTCTTCTTGTGAAGGCTTTTCAAATTCTATTTTTTCTTCTCTTACTTGTGGTTCTTCAATACTAGCTGTTTTTGCTTCTGCAATTACTTCACCAATTGATTTTCCAGTTTTTTCTTTTGCTTTAATTTTTTCATCATAAGTGAATAATGCATCTTCTGGGAACATCAATAATTTTGCTGCTTCTCTTTGCTCTTCTTCTGTAAAACTAAATTGTTCTAGTAATGAAGTAATAGAATCTCTTGTAATATTAATTCTTCCTGTTAAAGCAAGTTCAAAGTATTCATTTAATTTCTCTTGATTTGATAATGCTGCATCTTTTCTAATGCCAAGTTCTTCAATTGTAGTAATTGCATTATTCATTTCTTCTTCTACTTTAACAAGTTCATCCTCAGCTTTTTTGGTATCATCTTTTACTGTATCAATTGTTTTTGGTAATGAATGATCTAATTTGTCTACTAATGCTTTTGGATTAAAATCTATTCTTAAACGATCTAAAACTGTTTTATAGTCATCACGATTAATGCCCGATAAAACTTCTTTTAATTTTTCCCCTTGTTCATCTAATTCTTCATGTAATTTTTCTAGTTCAGAAATCTTTTGTTGTAAATTTTTCTTTTCATTTGTTGTTCTTTCTTTTGTTTCCTCTGCTTTATTTTTTTGTTTTTCCATCTCTACAAGGATTACACTATCTTCGCCACGTAGGTTATATAATTTATCTAATATCCCACTTACTTCAGGTGTTAATGTTTTCATATTAGCCACTCCCTTTATTCTTGCATTATTATAACAAACATCTAAATAGATGTAAAGAAGCTAATTTATGATTTTCAAAACTATTATTTTGTGTTAGAATGCTGAGCCCATTTTTGAATGCTTCTTTCTGTTTCTAAATGGTCTTCATCTTGAACGAGCGGAGAGTTTAAAATACGATATTTTACATTTGTTTCAAATATTTTCTTTAGTTTTTCATGATTTTGATCTGGGTCTAGCATCAGTTTTGCTAATTGATCTAAATCGTTTAATTCTTCTGTTGTTAAATTATTTACTTTTTCTTCTGTACTTATAAATGGTGGGGTAAAGCGATAACTTATTTCATCATTCATGAGAGCATGAAAATCATGAAATAAAGCTTGTGCTAATATTGTTAAATTTTTTCTATGTCCTCTTCGATAATCTTCTATTTTTCTTTTTCCAGTTCTTACGTTTAACCAAGCCTCTGCAGCAGTATCAAAAATTCCTTCTGGAATATCGTATAAATTGTAATGATTTACTTGAGTAATTCGACTGACATCAACACGAATAAAACGCATTTGTTTATTATCCCAATATTCTACAATCCAATGGTCACCAGCAGTTTTTCTATCTGGAGTATGTTTACTAAATCCAGAACGACAACGAGCAGGTATTTTTTTAGATTTTAAAATAGAGACCATTAATACTGCAGCGTAACGGCATGTTAAAACTAATTTTTCTTCGATTGGTCTTTTTACAAAGCCATTTTTATTTAACCGAAAAAGTTCGGCAGTCATTGCAGGAGCTGTCATTAATATGTCATCTTCAGCACGATAACGATACCAAGGAAATAAAAGAAACTGGTTATGATGTAAGCAACCTTGACGTAATTCTGATCGGTGTATCATTTGAGATTTCACTAAGTTAGCAAGAGTCTTTATATCATCTGGTAAAGTTTGATAATATTCTTTGTATGGATCATAATTTGTATAAATACTTGTTTGTAAATAAAATTCGAGTACTTCTTTCATATTCTCACCTATTTTAATTATAACATAGTTTTGTTTTTGGCAAGATGTACTAAGCGTTTCACTTGATACTTATAAATTTTAAAATGTGTTAGAAAAAAGAATCAATTGCATAAAAAAATTTTATGCATATAATACCATGTACCATAGAAGGAGGATTTTATTTTGAAAAAGAAAATATTAGAAGTGCTTATTGGCGTTTTAATTATTGTGATTGTTTTAGGAGGTTATTTTTTCTTTAATAATCGTAAGAATAACGAAAATGCGCTTACAAAGGTTAAGTTAAGTGAAGTAACTCATAGTGCTTTTTATGCACCACTTTATGTTGCTATTGAAGATGGTTATTTTAAAGAAGAAGGTATTGATTTAGAGCTTATATTAACTAGTGGAGCAGATAAGGTTGCTGCTGCTGTGTTATCTAAAGATGTACAAATTGGTTTTGCAGGACCTGAAAGTGCAATCTATGTTTATAATGGTGGAGAAGAAGATTACTTAGTTACATTTGCAGGACTTACAAAAAGAGATGGTCAATTTATCGTAGGTAAAAGTGGTAAAGAGTTTGACTGGAATGATTTAAAAGGAAAAGAAATTTTAGTAGGAAGAAAAGGTGGAATGCCTGCGCTAAATTTCTTAAATGCTTTGAAAAATGCTGGAATTAATACTAGTGATGTCAAACTAAATTATTCTGTTGAATTTGCAGCTCTTGCAGGTAGTTATATTGCTGGTATTGGTGATTATGTTAACTTATTTGAACCAAATGCTACAAAGTTAGAGCGTGAAGGATATGGTAATGTTGTAGCAAGTATTGGAGAAAAATCAGGAAGTGTTCCTTATACTGCTTTTTATACACAACTTAGTTATTTTGAAGAAAATAAAGAAGTTTTAGAAAAATTTACAAGAGCATTAGAAAAAGGAATTGATTATGTAAAAAATCATAACGAAGAAGAGATCGCTACTATTATTGCACCACAATTTCCAGATTCATCAATGAATGATTTAAAAACAATTGTAAAACGTTATAAAGATTATGATAGTTGGTTACCAAATGGATTTATTAGTGAAGAAATTTATAAAAATTTAGAAGATATTATGATTGATGCTGAATTAATTGATGATTATGTTCCGTATGATAAGTTAGTTCGTAATATTAGTCATGAATAATATTTTAACATTAAAGCATGTTAGTAAAGTTTATCACACAAAATCAGGTGAAATAGAAGCAGTTAAAGATATTACTTTTTCTATTAAAGAAGGAGAATTTGTTTCTATTATTGGACCTTCTGGATGTGGTAAATCGACTATTTTAAGTATATTATCTGGACTTGAAAAAGAAAGTGATGGTTTTATTTCTTGTGAGAATTGTAGTATTGGTTATATGCTACAAACAGATGCTTTATTTCCATGGTTAACCATTTTAGATAATGCGTTACTAGGTTTAAAAATTAAAAAGCAAGATACTATAGAAAATGTTAATTACGTGAAAGACTTACTTAAAACTTATGGATTACAAGGATTCGAAAAGAAATATCCTAGTGAACTGTCTGGGGGTATGAAGCAACGTGTAGCACTTATTCGTACACTTGCTTTAAAACCTGACATTCTTTTACTGGATGAACCATTTTCAGCGCTTGATTATCAATCCCGTTTAGCAGTAAGTGATGATGTATTTCAAATTTTAAAGCATGAGAAAAAAACAGCAATTATGGTAACTCATGATTTATCTGAGGCAATTTCTATGTCAGATCGTGTCATTGTTTTATCAAAAAGGCCATGTTCTGTAAAACGAATTTATGATATTACTTTAAGTAATGCATCGAATCCTATTGAAAATAGAAAAGCAAAAGAATTTGCATCTTATTATGATTTGTTATGGAAGGATTTGGATGTCAATGTCTAGTGAACAAAAAAAATATGTTCATAAACTTCGAAATCAAAAATTATTTGTTATTTTTATGCAAATTCTTTTCGTAATTATTTTTTTAGGATTGTGGGAATATTGCGCGAACGAAAAAATTATTAATCCATTTATTTTTTCTAGTCCATCAAGAATTTTAGAATGTATTGTTACAACTTATCAGTCTGGTGATTTAATCAAGCATATTTTTACTACATTTTATGAAACTATTTTAGCTTTTGTCATAGGAATTAGTTTAGGTTTTTTCATTGCTGTCTTACTTTATGAATTTCCAATCGTTGCAAAAATTGTAGAACCATTTTTAACAATGTTAAATAGTTTGCCAAAAGTAGCACTTGGTCCAATTATTATTATTTGGACAGGAGCAAATACAAAATCCATTATTGTAATGGCATTACTTATCAATTTAATTGTTAGTATTTTAACTATTTATAATGGATTTTTAGGGGCAGATGCAAACCGACTAAAACTTATGAAAACATTTCATGCTAGTAAATTACAAACATTATTTTATTTGATTATTCCAAGTTCAAAAAATACGATTGTATCTTCTTTAAAACTTAATATTTCTATGACTTTAATTGGAGTTATTATGGGAGAATTCTTAGTTAGTAAAAAAGGAATTGGCTATTTAATCATTTATGGAACACAAGTATTTAATTTAAATATTGTTATGAGTGGAATTATTATTTTGGTAATTATGTCTTTTCTAATTTATGAATTTATCCAGTTCATTGAAAAAAGAATTGTTAGTAAAAATTAAACCACTTAAAAACGAGTACTCATTAAAACTCGTTTTTTATATTGTATACTTCTTTAACTACGAATTTTATCATGTTTTGCTTCAATATTCCATTTTATAAGTCCATAAATATTTATTAATAAATACCCAATCGAAACAAGCAACATCATTACTGATCCATCTCCACCATTTATTACAGTTATAATCCATATTATTAAATCTATAATATTATTTATTAACCATAACCACCATGATTCTTTAAATCTTAATATCATTAAGATTACACCGCAAAGATTTATACAATTTGAAGTAGCATCCATAAAAGCTAATCTTTGGGTTGGTATTAATGTTAATAAATAACCTATAATAACACTTCCGATAATGCAAGATAAAGTAATTAAACACGAATTTTTTAAGGTAAATTCTCGTACCTTAACATTCTTATCATCATTCAAGTTTTTATTCCAAGTAATAAAGCCATTAACTTGAAATGGAGAAAAAATAAATATGTAAAAGAAAAAGATACCAAATAAATTATTTTTAAAAGCAACTATTCCCATTAACAAATAATTTATTAAACCAAATATATAATTTATTCTTTTACCTTCACTAGCAAAATAAGCACATAAAAGTCCTGTTAAAAGAATCGTTCCTCCAATAATTAAATCGTTAGAAATGACACCTGATATCACAGAAATAATTAAACAAAAAATTGTTATTACTAAATATTTCTTATTCATTTATTATAACCACCCATTTATTTTCATTTACAATGATTCAATAAACTTAATCAATAAATCAAATGTTTTTAACCATGAACTGATATACGTAGTTTCTGCTGTTGTATGAATTCTTTCCATGTTAGCTCCTATAGAAATTATATCTAATTCATCTATTCTTTTTCTTATTGAAGAACACTCAGTTCCACCATGTCCAATTTCTTCTTTTGGATATTCATTAAATTCACTGAAATATAAATCTCTATATTTATTGAATAATTCTGATTCTTTATTAACTTTCCATACAGAATCCCTGTATATTTCGTTAACTTGGAAATTATTGTTTAATTCTTTACTTTTAGCACTAATTTCTTCTAATTCATTTTCATCAATACTTCTAATAATATAATAAATTTGTACTTCATTATTTTCTGTTCTTATTATACCAAGATTTCCGGAGGCATTTTTGTTTGATATATATCCACATTTTAAATCTAATATTTCATTTATGATATTTCTAGTATCTTCTTTAGAAAAGCAATATTTATTATCTACTTTTTCTATTTTAGAGGTTAAATCTTTAAATATTTTCCCAACATCAAGATCTGTATTAATTATCACTTCACAATAAGTTGCTAAATCATTTTCAAATGTTCCACCATTTATACTTTTTAAAAGAATATATTTATCTTTTAGTATCTTTGCCATTGTAGTTATTGCGTTTTTTGATGATACCTCTATATTTTCTCCGGAGTTGCCACCTGGAAAATTGTCTATTAATATCCTATAACTAGGTAAATTATTTTCAATTATTTTTCCTCTGATAGTATATTCATTTAATATATCGCCATCAGAACCATTAACCACAGCATCATCTTTAGCATAATCTAAATTTATTAGCCTCTTACTTTCAAGTTTATCATATGGAAAATTAACCACACCTTTAAATGTAGTTTCTTCTTCAACAGTAAAAAGAAATTCTAAATCTGGATGGTTTAAATTATTATCTTCCATAATGGTTAGCATCATAGAAAGTCCTACACCTTGATCTGCACCTAGCGTTGTGTCTTTTGCTGTTACTTTATCTCCATCTACTAAAACCTCTATACCATCCTTTGCAAAATTGTGTTTACTATCTTTGCTTTTAATACAAACCATATCTAAATGTGCTTGTAATGCCACTGGTTTAGAATCAATATTGCCTTTTTTCTTAATTAAAACATTATTATTTTCATCTTTGAAATAATATAAATTATTTTCTTTGGCAACATTAACAAAGAAATCTGATATTTTTTCTTCACGTCCTGATTCTCTAGGAATTTTAGAAATTCTTAAAAAATTATTAATCAAGGATTCTCTCATAGCAAACAACTCCTTTTACTTATTTTATAGTGCTCTACCATTTACATTAATATTCTCACCATTAATATAGCTTGCTTTATCTGATAGTAAATACAATACAGTATTTGCAATATCAATAGTTTCACCTATTCTTTTTAAATGGTTGTTTTTCTTTTGTTGTTCTATTTCTTCCTCAGTCCATCCAGCCATAGCAAGAGGAGTATTGGTTAATCCAGGGCTGACAGCATTTACACGAATATTATATTTAGATAATTCTAAGGCACTTACCACAGTAAAATTAATAATGCCTGCTTCTGCTACACAATAAGCACTAGTTTCTTCACATGGTTTAGTTCCCAATTTAGATGCTATATTTACGATACTTGAGTTATCGCTTTTTCGTAACAAGGGAATAGCATATTTTGTACAAATTACTTTTCCAATCAAATTTACATTTATTACATTTTTAAAGTCTGTCATATTAATATCCTCAATCAAGCCATCTGTATTAGTTCCAGCATTATTTATTAAATAATCTAATTTTCCAAATTTATCTTTAATTATATTCATCATATTATAAACGTCTTCTTCATTACTAATATCCGCTTTAATAAACTGAAAATAATTACTAATTTGTGATAATTCATTTTTGGCATTTAACATTTGACTATCATTATGACCAAAATTTATAAATACAAAACATCCTTTTAATAATAATTGTTTAGCAATTTCTTTACCAATTCCGCTAGTTCCCCCAGTAACTAAAGCTATTTTTTCATTTATTATAATTCCTCCACTTATCTAATGTAATCCCAAATTCTATTATATTGTTCCAATTGTTTTTCTTTTGTAATTTGTGCTACTGGATGATATAAAGGAACAATAATAAAATCTTCTATTTTTATTATAGGAAATTTTTCTATTGTCCTTATTAAATTTTTTTCTATCATAAAATTATAAATATTGGAAAGTGAATATAAAGGATAATACCCTAAAGTTAATATTATTTTTGGTTTTACTATTTCTATTTGCCTAAGTAGAAATTCTTTACAATTTAATGTCGAACATTTTAAATTGATGTTATTTCCTCTATAATTGTTTCCTTTTCTTCCACACATAATAGCATTGGTAATATAAATATCATTAATAGATGTAATTTTACCATTAGAGGATTCTACCAAATACTTTGTAAGTTGTTTCTTAGTTAAACTCTTTTCATCTTCCATCAATTTAATCCAATTTTTTTTTGTAGGTTCTGCCAAATATTTTCCATTTAATTTTTTCATATCTTCAAATGGGCCCCAATCTTGTCCTATTATCATAATTTTAGAATCTAATCTGTTATACCAATCAGTCCAGATCGAAGGTATTTCTCTAGCAAACTTTTCATTTTCATAAATATTAATTAGTGAGCAATCAATACTATTTTTGGAATGCATAGATATGCACCTTTCACATTTACACATATCACTTATTAATTCATCAAATAACTTGGTTTTAATGATTATCACCACCTTAATACATTAAAAATTTCTTATAATCACAGTTCCTTTCTACATACAATTACAGTATTTTTGTATGTAGAAGGGAACATTATTCCTGTGATTCAATACTTTTAGTTTCTAATACTAATTCATCAAAATCTGATATATACCGTTGATCTTGTACTACACGATATTTTTCATATTCATCTAACGCTAGTTTATCTGCAATTTCTCTTTTTATTTTTCCATTATCTTTTAAAATGTTATATTCATTTAAATTTAGAAACATTTCTAATTTTTCTTTCCATTCTTGCATAGAAATAATATGACCTAATTTCACTTGTCTTTCAGCAAAATCTAAATACATTGATACCAAATTATTAAGTTCTTTTATTTCATCTTCTGATAGATAGTTTTTAGCAATTACAACATCTGTTTCAAAGATTTTACCATCAGGCGCATTCTTCCACGTTTGAAGGCCCATATGATCTTTCTTTGAATCAACTCTATTATGAATAATTTCTGGTGCTGTCATTCCTGTGATAGCGAAGTGTAATTTATTTTGCACATTTTTATAGAACTCTTTTGTTGTTTCACTATTTTTATCATAATTATAACTACATTCTTTATAAATATCGGTAATTTTCTGATAAAATCTTCTTTCACTAGCTCTAATTTCTTTAATCTTAACTAGCAATTCCTCAAAGTAATCTTTACCAAATTTAGGTCCATTTTTTAATAACTCAGTGTTTAAAACAAAACCTTTTTTGATATATTCTTTTAAAGTATTTGTTGCCCATATTCTAAAATCAGTAGCTTCTTTTGAATTGACACGATAACCTACTGCAATAATTGCATCTAAACTATAAAAATCGAACTCTCTTTCAACATTTCGATTTCCTTCTTTTTGAACTTGTCGAATTTTTCGATTAGTTGAATTTTTTATTAATTCTTTTGATTCATAAATTTCACTTAAGTGATAACTAATTGTATTGGATTTTACACTAAATAGTTCTGCCATGGTTTTTTGAGTTAACCAAAAATCTTCATTATCATATAAAACTTCAATAGATTTATTTGTATTTTCACTTTGATATAAAATTAAATCCTTTAATTTGTCAATTTGCATCTACCATACACCTCCTTAAATTTAATTACCTTCTTTTGTTTACAATCATTGCAATGGACATTACTACTAATTTTTTTATTACTAATATCTACTTTTCTTTTGAAATTTTTTACTACTAGATGATACCAAGGAACGATAATAAAATCTTCTATTTTTCAGACTAAAATGACGCAGACTTATTTCATGATTATTATACAATATTTATGATCTACTTTTAAAATAAATCGTAATACTAACAGGAAAATTTATACAGAAAAAATAACTAAATTACTTTTGTAAATGAAAGTCGTGATAATCTTTTTTTATGAAATTTAAGAGAAATAAAAAGGCAACAATATTACTATAATATGTTGCTTAAATATTTTTTTTAAATAGTCTTTCTTTGCACACTAAGTTTGGATTTGACAATAGTGTAGCATATCATTTAATTACCAAAAACTAGATTAAAATGAATTCATTAATTATAATGTTTTTGCCTCGTTTTTACTCTTTATTCTGTCGCAAATTTATTCTTTTTAATTTTCACTAGTCTATTTGATATTTCATTATAGATTTCATGATTATCATTATAGAACTGTTCGAAAATATCCACATTTTGCCCATATAACAGTTTAGTATCCATAACTAATTTTTGTTCTTCTTCTATCGGAAGAGACGGATTTGGCCTTAATAGTTTATTACTCATTTTCATTAATTCTTTTAAACTGTTAGAATATAAAGTGGGTATTATTCTAAATTCCAAGTCACCATCTTCTTGGTTATCAAATAAAGTTTTAGATTTGTGATTTAATCTATAAATCCTAATTTGTGATGGATCTAAATAGTAATCTTGTCCATTATATCTCGAATAACAAATTATATGATTTCCAATCCACTTTTTAACAGAATTCATCTCATCTTCTAAACTATAAGAAAATTTTGCATATTTTTTTTGCTTTTCCAGTTCATCGATATAATCATACAAACTACGGCAGGCTCTTTCATCTATTACATTTTTTTTAACCCACTCTCTAAGTTCTATATAAGAATATTTTTGATTTTTAAGTTTAGTTACAGATATGGTAAGTATTTTAGAATAACATCCTAAATTACACGCTTCTATTCCATAATCAATCAAAATATCTTTAAGAGTAGACGAAATATGGCGGCATACTCCTTTACCCATAATAATATTAGCACCTAGTATTGCGCATTTATCTCTTGCTTCTGCTCCACTAAATTGAAATCCTTTATCTTTTGACAAATAACCATCATATAATAAACAATTGAACATTGTATAAATTTGAATTGGATTATTTAATTCAAATTCTATATTTATTTGATTATAGTTTTTAATAAATTGGTGATAAATTGTTACAATTTCATCAATATCTTTTGTTGCAGGCTTGGTTTTGATATCATCATGTACGATAGGTGAAACACTATTCGAGATTTTATCACATCTACTATAATTTATTTCATTATAACTTTGGTGAAATTTATTCTCCACTATTAACCTCCTTTTTGATTGAAAGTTATAATACCATAAAAAAGAGGAAATGCAAAACGTTATCTTCTCAAAATAACATTTTTATAGTATTAATTTTTAGTTTATTTATCTTTTTATAAATTTTTCTAATATATTTCTCTCTGTTGACATATAAATTTAGAAAACTAAATACTTGGTAAAATTCCTCAATAAAATAATATATCTTCTATCTTGTAAATAATAACTTTAATTAGTAATAAATTGTTTTAGTTAAATGATGTGGCTTATTTTTTAATTCTTTATTTTTACTAAGTAACCAAAGGGCATTATCAATTTGAACTGAATTCATATTAACTTGATTTTGATGCAATCTGTTTTTGATTAGTTCTGTAGCATATAACATATTGGCACGAATTTCAATTTCCATTTCACTATCGTGTTCTAACTCTTTTCTTTCATCAATTAACATTGCTAAATCTTTAGAATACTCTAAAATTCCAAGTTGTCTTAAAACTTGAGGAATTTTATAATCAGCACACCCTTGCATGTTATCATCATTTTTTACTTTTTGTAATCATTATTTTATCTCCTTAAATCCATTTCTACTCCATAGCCATAAAGCTGTATGAATGTCGATTGGTTTGTATTTTGTACTTTTAAAAAGTTCGTTCCACCTATCAATTACTATTAATTGAACATCACTTTTACTTAATTCATCGTCTGTAATTAGACCTAATCTATGTGTTGCTTTTACTACATGAGTATCTGGAGCAACGGTGAGTTTTTCTATATTTTTATACTTTTTATCCGTATACTGATAAATTACATATAACCAATAATTACATATCTTTGTCCCTGATAAATACGGAAACTTTTTCTTATTTTCTTTCTGAATAAAATTTCTAATTTTATCTACATCATTATCTAAAGAATTAAACAAATCTCTAATATCTCCATTATATAGTTCTATAAAAGTATTACATAATGATAACCATATTTCAGTTTGTTTTTGCTTTTGTAATGCTATTTTATATTTGGTAAGAGCACACTGAACTTCTTCAAAAGTTTTCTCTAAGCAAAATTTTGGATCAAATACAAATCTTGTTTCTTCATCATTAAATGTTTTTAATGCACTTTCCCAAAGTGTATAAGAATTTCTTTGATAATTTAATGCCATAGGTAATGTAAAGTATAAATAATTTTCTAAACTTTCTTTTTTCAAATGTGGATTCGCATCTTCTGGCATTATTTCTCCACCTAGTTCACCTTGATTATACATTTTTATTAATTTTTCAACTTTTTCCAATATTTTATTTCTATTTTGCATCATAATATTCATTACTTTCTATGTTTATTTTTTTATAATCCCACCATGACATTTTAAATTATAAATTTTTATATTATTTTTATAAATTGTTTCTTCACCTTCAAAATAATTTATATCTCCTACACAATTAAAAGTATATTTATATTCTCCATTTATATATTCTTTTGGACCTCTTACAGGGATTAAGTCATCTTCCCCTACCTTCATCAAAGCTGGTCTTAAAGCCTTATCCATTGCTTCTTCACTTAGCGAGTTATCTAGTGTTACGCCATAATAATTCATACCCCAAATTGGAATCTCTTTCTTTTCATAAATTACTTCTTCTCCCATAAAATTAGTTCCTCCAAAATAAGAATCATGGTAAGTTAAATTTTCATCACTATATTCATAATCATTTGATCCTAATCTTGTAGATTCACTCTTCTTTATATTTTCATTTGCATAAGTTTGCTTTTTGGCTTTTATTAAAAAATTTATTAATTCTTGATTCATTTTATTTTACCTCATTTCATTGATTATATATTTTTTTATTACTATAATTTATTCTCTTTCTAGTGGACAAGTTGTACAACGAAAGGCTCCTCCATCTTTTGCTGTTTGAGACATATTTAAAGGAATAACTTTTAAGTGTTTTTTTTGAATTTCTTTTATTAAACGAGTATGGTTTGAATTTACAATTACTGTATTTTCATCCACAACAAATACATTAGTGCCCAATTCAAATTGTTCTTCTTTTGTAATTTCTATTTTCTGATATTTTTCTAGTAATTCATATGAATCTTTTTCTAATCCATCTTTATAAATTAAAATTAATTCAGGATTGATTATCGTTAATACGACATCTAAATGTAAAAATTTAGGTTTAAGCTTCAAGGGAATAACTTGGTATTCTTGTCCTAGTTCTTTTTTTAAAAATTCTACTCCTAGTTCATCTGTTCTTTCACTAAGACCAACATAGATTGTTTTATTATTTACTAAAACATCTCCACCTTCCAAAAAGGTATTCGTAGGTACTTTAATTATTTGATCCATAGGAATTTTATCTATAATTTTTTCCCATCCATCTATTGCTTTTCTACGATTTTCTTTGCGCATATTTGAAATAAAAAATTTGTTTCCAATTACAAATGCCAAGTCTCTTGTAAACATTTGACCTTTTGTATTTGGAACTGTATCTGCTATGATTATTTCTACATTTAACTTTTTTAAAGATTCCCAAAATTCTTTTTGCTCTTTTAATATATCTTCCTTTGTAGGAACTTCACCATTCTCTTTATAATATTTAATTGTTTCATTATTAATTGCTAAATCATTTGGATCATAGTAACTTGCACTTGCCACTACTACTTTTTTTAATTTCCCATATTCATTATTTACTTGAATTCTCAAATGAATCACTCCATTCTAAAAAAATTTATTTCCAGTTATAATGTATCAATATCAATAAATGCTCCTTCATCACAATGTTTATAGAAATCAATTACCTTTAAATGAGATAGTGGTTTTTGATATTCATGTATTACTAATCTCTCTTGATTATAATTTTTTGGTAACTGATCTATAATAAATTTATTTTTTATATCATTTAATAATTCTTTTAAGGAATCATATTCATGAATTCCACGAAATTCTTTATAAGAATGTTCAAACCAATATACTTTGTTGTTTTTTTCAAAAGTCAAAAATGTATGAGATGGACAATTTTTATCATCATAATAAACTAAGAAATATGTTTTAATATTACCATCATAGCCTTTGAAATAATATCTTTCTAACTCTACTTGATCCCAACAAATTCCTATTTTATTTTTAATTACTTCTTTTGGAGTTTGTAATCTGTAGTTTTCTGAGAATTTCTCATTTACCAAATGATGTTTATTTAAATTTTGATCAATCCACCCATATTCTATTTCATTCATAAAATCCATAATTTCAAATTCATTGTAAAAATTCCAAATATTTAATTGTCCTTTGGCTTTTATCTTAGGGTTCATTGGTGTAACATCCTCTAAAATCCATGCATATCTTCCCACTTTATATTCTCCACAAAGATACTCTTTGGTATTTTCTTTTTTTATTTTCTCTATATATTCTTCCGTCATAAAAATACAATCTACTATATTACATTTACAAATAATATAGCCATTATTCAAAGAACTATTTTGTAAAAGATTTTCTAATTCTTTAGAATACTTCATTTCTTTCGTTTTACTGGCATGAATATAGAGTTCTCCTCGATAATTTGTTTTCCAACTTCTTGTTTCAATTTTTTTATGACCTTTTAGAATTAAAGTAGCATAAGGTTCTGTTAAGCTTAATACTTTCATAACTACTCCTTTTTTTAATTCTTATTATTAATTCATTTTAACAAAAATTATTTATCTATATAAATTATAACATTAAAAAACGAATTTTTAAAATTCGCTTTTATTCTGCATATAGCATTTGACTATGATATTGTGTATCTTTTTTATTATTTTTTAATAATAAGATAATTGCAATACAAAGGATTGCTGCAATACCACTACCACCAATTATGATCCAGATGAAAGAATAGCTAGGTGTTGTTTTATTTGTTTCATTTTTATTATCAACTGGAGGTATAATTGTTTCTTCTGTTTTTTTCTTTTCATAAGCAATAATATATTTTGATAATCCTGTTGTATCTACTTTAATTTGATTATCTGAAACTAATTCGTATGGTAATAATTCAATTTTTTCTCCATCTATTTTATAAATTCCTAAGAAAGTTTTATTTTTATTTAAATTGATAAACATTTTAACTTCTTCATTAGATAAAGTGTTTTTTACAGAATTAGCATCAAAATATAATTCAAATGCTTCACTATCTTTACCAAATCTATTGATTTGTGTTTGAGTTAAAGATAATAAGTTTTTCTTTAACACAGAATTTTCTTCTAATTTTGTAGAATCAACTGTTACTAAAATATCTTTGATTAAGAAATCTTTAATAATAGGTTCTGTTGGTAATATTTCATCTACAATATTGTTATTATTATTATTTGAATCACTTGGTCGATTTGTTTGACCATTATTTGAATTTCCAGGTTTTGTTGGATTAGTTGGTATTTCAGGTATAGAAGGTGTTTCTGGCTCACTAGGTTTTTCTGGTTCGCTAGGTTTTTCTGGTAAGACAGGTTCTTCTTTTTTTATCCAATTTACACTTGCTGTTGCAGTTCCTTTATTACCTAATTTATCTACAAATTCAAATATAAATGTTCCATTCTCTGTAAATGTATAAATACTTTGACCATTATTGTTTGTAATTGTAATTTTTTCATCACAATGAAGTGTTGCAGTAACTGGGTCTTTTGTTTCATTTGTATTACTATAACTTATAGTAACTGTTGGTAATTTTTTATTAATCCATGTAACAAAAGCATATGCTGTATTAAAGTTTCCAAACTCATCTACAAACTCAAAAGTAAATTCTCCGTTTTCAGTAAAAGTAT